>JAQCJA010000063.1 GCA_027593305.1 bacterium | reverse complement strand
GGCTTGCTTGAGGCCCAGGTCTTCGGGTACGGCTTCGATCGCCAGTTCCGCATCGGCGAGCTGCGCCATCGATCCGGCAGCCAGCAGAGCGCCAGCGGCTGTCGCAGCTTGGGTGCCACTGTCGAGCCGGCGCTGCAGACGCGCCGTGATGGCAGCCATGGCGCGGTCCAGCGCCTGCGGGGCATGATCATAAAGGCGCACCGTCAGGCCGGCCTCGACAAGGAGCTGGGCAATGCCCTGTCCCATGGTGCCGGCGCCGACGACGGCGACGGTCGAAAACATGAGTCGGCCTGCGACGGGTTGGGGGGTCCTCCTAAGGTAACCGGGGGGTCCCGCGGTGGGCAAGCACCTTGACCGCACGGCATGCAGCATTTGGTTTGTGCCAGCCACACTTCATGGGAAACCCATCCGGATCCACCCAAGCGGAGCACCCATTGTCTGACATCCGTCTCGCCTTCCTTGGTTTCCGTCACGGCCACATAACCAGCCTCTATGATCTTGCGGCACAACTCGAGGGTGTCCGTATCGTCGGCGCCTGTGAAGAACACGCACCGACACGAGCCGCCCTGCAGGCCGGGGGGGCCGTCGATATCACCCATGACGATGCCGCCCGGTTGCTGGCTGAAGTCGACTGTGATGCCGTTGCCGTGGGGGATGCTTTTGGCCTGCGCGGGGCACGTGCCATCGCGGCGCTGGAGGCGGGTCGGCACGTGATCGTCGACAAGCCTCTGTGCACGCGGCTCGAGGAACTGGCGCAGATCCGGACGTTGGCGGCAGCCGGCAAGCTGCAGGTGGGCTGCATGCTGACGATGCGCGACGCGGCCAGCACCATCGCGGCGCGACAACTGATCCGCCAGGGAACCATTGGGCAGGTCCATGCCATCCAGTTTGGCGGGCAACATCCACTGATGCTGAACTCACGTCCGGATTGGTACTGGGAGCCGGGTCTGCACGGGGGCACGATCAACGACATCGGCATTCACGCCATCGACAGCATTCCCTTTGTCACGGGCCTCAGTTTCCATCGCCTCGAAGCCGCCCGCTGCTGGAACGCCTTTGCGCCGGAGGTACCGCACTTCCAGGACGGCGCGCAGATGCTGCTGACCATGGACAACGGTTGTGGCGTCATCGGTGACGTCTCCTACCATGCCCCGGACGCCTCCGGGTACAGCATGTCCTACTACTGGCGCACAACGTACTGGGGACGCGAAGGCGTGATCGAAACGGCGACCAACGCCGATCATCTGGCACTGACCACAGCAACGGGCGGTCAGACCGAACGACGACAACTGCCGCCGGGCAACCGTGGCGGATACTTCCGCGCGTTCCTGAAGACGATTCGGGGTGAAACACTCAACGATGGTGAACCCTCGACGCAGGCTGTGCTGGATTCGTCTGCACGGGTTCTGCGCATTCAAGCGGCGGCCGACGCGAACGAGAGGGGAGTGGATCTGACATGAGTGACGAGATCTCGACCGACGGCGTGGAGCGGATCGGCCCGCACGATCTTGGCGGCCTGCCCGGTGGTCCTGTGGATCGGACCGAGCATGATGCGGCCCACTGGGAGCGTCAGGTCGATGCCATGGTCATGCTGATGCGCCGCAAGGGTGTGATGATCGACCCCGCGCAACTGCGCCGTGGCATCGAGTCTCTCGACCCGGATGTGTACGAAAAGCTGAGTTACTACGAGCGCTGGGCCGGCTCTGCGGCGCTGAACGCCATCGAGCAGGGGCTGGTGACGCAGGCCGAACTCGATGCTCGTATCGAGTCATTGCGAACCGGCCCCCGGTGATACCGCCCGAAACTGCCCGGCCGGGCCCCACACCCCGCTTCCGCATCGGCGACCGGGTGCGGATTGATGCACGGCCACTGGCAACCCACCACCGTGTGCCGGCCTACGCCAAGGGACAGACCGGCGTCATCATCAGGGTCTGTGGCGAACATGAAGAACCGGAGCGCCTCGCCTTTGGCCAGCAGCACAGGCTGCGGCGACTCTACCGTGTGCGACTGCAGCAGACCGATCTATGGAAGACGTACGAAGGGTCGCCCACAGACACCCTCGATATCGAGATTTTCGATCACTGGCTCCAGCCCGCCTGAGGACCCATGTCACACGACCATCCCCACCGTCATCCACCACAGGCCGATCATCGCGAACCTGTGAGTCACTATGAGTGGCTCGGTGTGGCACTGAACGAGCTGCTCATGGAAAAGGGCCTGTACACGGCGCAGGAGTTGCGCGAGATGATGGCCGAGGTCGAGGCGGTGGAGCCATCGACACACGGCGCCCGTGTCGTGGCCCGCGCCTGGGTGGACGAAGACTTCCGGGTGCGCCTGCTCAAGGATGCCAACACCGCAGTGGAGGCACTGGGTTTCGATTCGGCCGCAACGGATCTGACGGTGCTGGAAAACACCGACGAAATCCACAATGTTGTCGTCTGTACCCTGTGCTCCTGTTATCCTCGGAGCCTTCTGGGCCGACCACCCACCTGGTACAAGAGCGCGTCGTACCGATCCCGGCTGGTGCGTGAACCGCGTTCGGTGCTGCGTGAATTCGGTACCCAGTTGCCTGACAATGTGACAGTCCGAGTGCACGATTCCACCGCCGAGTTGCGCTATCTGGTACTGCCTCTGCGCCCGCAGGGAACCGATGACTGGACAGAGGAACGGCTGGCGGAACTGGTGACACGTGACAGCATGATCGGTGTAACGACCGCCCGAACCCCCTGACCTCGAGAGATCTCATCATGGCTCCCAAGCGCATTCACCTCGTCTGCAACGCTCATCTGGACCCGGTGTGGTTGTGGCACTGGGAGGATGGCCTGACGGAAGCGCTGTCGACGTATCGTACCGCTGCCGATTTCTGCGAGGCGCACCCGGACTTCGTTTTTAATCACACCGAGGCGGTGCTGTATCGATGGGCCGAGGAATACGAGCCGCAGTTGTTCAGCCGGATCAAGAAGCTTATCGCCCGGGGCCAGTGGGAGATCTCCGGCGGGGCCTACCTGCAGCCCGATGTCAACAACAGTTCCGGCGAAAGTCACATCCGTCAGTTCCTGCTCGGGCGCCAGTATTTCGAGACGACCTTCGGTTGCTACCCACGCACTGCATACAACTTCGATCCCTTCGGCCACGGTGAGGGTTTTGTGCAGATCCTTGCAGGCTGTGGTATGGAGCGCTATGTCTTCTGCCGACCGGATTGCGGCACGCATGAGCTGCCCATCGGGCCCTTCACCTGGCGGGATCGGTCCGGCCACGAAATTATCGCCCGTCGCAGCGACGACCACTACCTGACGAACGGTCAGTTCGTCGAGCGCGCCCGCACGCACCTGCCACACTTCGCTGCCGAGCCGGTGTCGATGATTCTCTGGGGGATCGGCAATCACGGCGGCGGCCCGTCGCGCGACGAGTATCGCTCGATCAAAGCCTACGCCCGCCAGCACCCGGAATACGAGTTCATCGAGAGTACGATCGACCGCTTTTTCGATGACGTGCTGCCGCAGATGGCACACCTGCCTGTGGTCGAGGGTGAGATCCAGCACAGTTTCCCCGGATGTTACACCTCCATGAGCCGCGTCAAGCGGGGCCATCGTGAAGCCGAAAGCCTGATGGCATCCGCCGAGCGCCTGGCGACCCTCGCCTGGTGGTGGCAGACGGCGCCGTACCCGGACAAGGCTCTGGAGATCGCCTGGCGGGACATCCTGTTCACCGAATTTCACGACATCCTGCCAGGATCCGGCGTGCCCTCTGCCGAGCGCGACAGCCTGCAGATGCTGGGCCATGCAAAGGAGATTCTGCGGCGCGAACGAGCCCGCAGCCTGCACAGCCTGATCTGCACAGACGCGGGCGGGGCGGCGGGTGAAGTCCCCGTCTTTGTTGCCAATCCGCACGGCTTCGCTGTGCGCAAACAGATCGAATTCGAACTGCAACTCAACAGCAATGCCGGCGCCGTGCGCAATCCGGAGGTGCACCTGCGCGGGCCACAGGGGCGGGACGTAGCCTGCCAGAGACTGCTGGCGGAGGCCAACTGCGCCGGCAACTGGCGGGTACGCCTGGCGACAACGGTCGACCTGCAACCGTGGGAGATCCTGCGTCTTGATGAGTACTACATCAATGACAAAGGCAGGCCGCCGAAGCTGCCTGCCGTCAGCGCCCGCAGTCTGACGTTCCGGACGAAGGCATATTCGTTGAAGATCAATCCGCGCACGGGGCTCGTGGACCATCTGTCCTGGCCCGGCGCCAGGCGTTCTCTGGTGGGCAGCAACGCCTTCCAGCCGGCCTGCTGGGCAGATCTGGATCACAGTTGGACCAGCGGCAGCCCGAAGCAGGCCCGGTCGAAACAGATCGTCTCGGTGTCACCACCGTGGGATCGGACACCGGCGGCAAAGTTTCGCCTCGCAACCCGGGACGAAGTGGCGCAACTGTCGCCACCACCGGCGGACAAGTGGAAGCCGCAGGCGCAGACCGTGGCCCGGCCGATTCATATCATCGAGCATGGCGCGCAGCGCACCGTTGTTGAGGCGGTGTTCGTCTGCGGCACCAGTGCACTGGTGCGTCAGTATGTGATCGGTCACGCCGACGGCAGTCTCGAGATCCGCGATCGCCTGTTCAACAACCACCGGGATACCATGATCAAACTGATGGTGCCCCTCGGTTTCGATGTGGCGGCGGGTCGGGCCGAGACCCTCTACAGTGCAGCGGAGCGTACCCCGAGCCGACGCCACCAAGAGCACACGAATCAGCGTTGGGTCGCCGTGTGCGGTGTGCAGGCGGGATCCCCGGTACACCTGGCCGTACTCAATACCGGCAGCTTCGGGCACAGTCTGACGGCGGCGGAACTGGGCCTCAATGTTGTACGGGCACCCGCCTACAGTTCCTTCAACCTGAACCCGGACGACGAACGGGCCAATGCGCGTTTCATTCCGCGGCAGGATCAGGGCGAGCACGAGATGTCGTGGCAGGTCATGGTCGGCGCCCGCTTCGACGAGACTCGTATCAGCCGGGCGGCACAGGTCCTCAACACACCGCCCGTGTGGCAGGTCTACTACCCGCAGCCGGATCGTGTGGAGCGGCAACGGCGCGCACAGGTGAGTGGCACCGTTACCGTTGATAACAAACATGTACAGGTTGTGGCGCTGAAGAGATCGCAGCAGGGCGCCCGGCTCATCGTGCGTCTGCAGAACACATCGGCCAAAGCCCGCCAGGTCGCTATGCAGGTGAAACCCTTCCGCGGCAGGATCAAGCTGCACGTGGGGGCCTATGGTCTGACGACCGTCGCCGTGGGGCGCACGGGCAAGAAGCTGCAATGGTGCGAAGTCGACCTGGTGGAACGACCCTGCTCTTAGTGCCCCGCTTGCCGCCACGCGTCGAAGGCCTGGGAGACGAAACCCGAGTGGGCCTGCCGCATGGTGTCAGCGGTGATGTCAGGCCGTCCCAGAGGCCCGTAGGCCGCTGCCCATGCCTCGATGTTTGTCACCGGCCGCAGGGCGGTGCACAGGTCCCAGAGGGGTAGCAGGGCCGTATCGATCGGATGGTACGCCAGATAGCGCTCGGTGAAGTCTGCCATGGCCTGCGGACCGCAGGCCCAGCAGATATCGAGGCGGCTGATGGACAGGTCCAGCAGCGGGTCTCCCGCCCTGGTGTTCTCCCAGTCGATCACCGCCACAAGTGATCCGCTTTGCCAGAGCGTGTTGCCCGGCCAGAAATCGCCGTGGAGCAGGACGGGTGTGTTGCGGCTCTGCCGTGACGCATTTGCGGTGAGTGTCGCCCAGCTGCGCTCCACCTGGAACGATGGCTCCGCCTGCGGCATTGTGTCCACCCCGAATCGGGCGAATTCGTGGAGCGGCGCCGCAGCCAGTGCCAGGCCCTGGCTGCTGGTGTCAAAGCTGTGGATATCAGCCAGCTGGCGGGCGAACTGGTCGACGTACTTCGACCAGTTCGATGGATTCAGTTCGGGTTTGCCCTCGATGTATTCGAGCACCAGTCCCGGCCGGCCGAAATGTGCGCCCGTCGGATCGCAGAAAAATGGCGCTGGCACGGGCAGGCCCCCACTGCGCAAGGCACCGAGTCGGTTGAATTCTCTGCAGATGACATGGGGGACGTGTTCCAGGCTCCAGTCGCTTGCCTGGCGCAGGACGAGGGTCTGTGTGGCGCCGCCGGCACGCGCGATCATGAAGGCTGTCATCACCGAAGAGATGCCGCCCGTCAGGGGCCACACGCGCAGCAGCGTGCTGTCCGGTTCGAGGTACTTGAGCCAGCGGGCGATGCCGGCCTCGATGGCTGCTGCCGGCGGCAAACCCGGTGCGCCGGTCAGTCCCGCGACAGCAGGCGGGCTGCCGCCACGGTTTGCGCCAGGTCCGGCGGCAGTTCGCTGGTGAAGCGCAACGGCTGATGGGAGCTTGGGTGCTCGAATCCCAGCGTCACAGCATGCAGGGCCTGCCTGTCGATGCCCAGCAGCAACTGTCTGGCTCCGGTTCGCCGGTTGGGCTCGATGCCGTTGACGCGGATGCGGCCGCCATAGACGGGATCACCAAACACAGGGTGCCCCATATGCTCGGCATGCACCCGGATCTGATGGGTGCGTCCTGTCTCCAGGCGGAATTCGACCTGCGTCAGCAATCCGCCGAATTCTTCCACCGGTTCGTAGTGTGTCACCGCCCGGCGTCCGCCGCGGAAGGAGACGGCCATCTTCAGACGGTCCTTGCGGTTGCGGTCGAGGGCGGCATCGATCACACCCTTCTCGGGCACCGTTCCCCAGAGCAGCGCCGCATAGCGGCGTTCCACCGTGTGTGCCTCCAGTTGTGCCGCCAGATGCCGGTGGGCGTGATCATTCTTGGCGACCATCAGCAGACCCGTCGTGTCCCGGTCGAGACGGTGGACGATCCCGGGACGCAGGACACCATTGACGCCTGACAGATCCGTACAGTGATGCAGAAGGGCGTTGACCAGTGTCCCATCCGGCGAGCCGTGCGCCGGGTGTACGGTCATGCCCGCCGCCTTGTCGATAACGAGCAGATCGGCGTCCTGGTAGACGATGTTCAGCGGCAGGTCCTGCGCCAGCGCCTGCAGAGCGACCGCCTCGGGAACGTCAATGGCGACACGGTCGCCGGAGCGCACGCGATAGCTGGCCTTCTGGTGCGCGTCATCCACCCACACGGCATTGTCGGTGATCAGGCGCTGCAACCGGGTGCGGGAGAGATCGTCACACGCGCCCTGCAGGAAGACATCGAGGCGTGCCCCTTCGTCCTCCTCATCAACGATGTACGAGCGCAGTTCGGACATGGTGTGCCGCCTAGCTGCCGGCGATCTGCTCCGCTTCATCATCAGGTTCATCATCAGGTTCATCGTCAGACGTCTGCTGACGAGACCATGACACCGCCAGAAAGAGGACGCCTACCGTGACAAAGGAATCGGCGACATTGAATACCGGCCAACGCCACATCTCGGACACGCCGACGTCAAAAAAATCAATGACATAATCGAGACGGATGCGGTCGATGATATTGCCCAGCGCTCCCCCGAGTACCATGGCCAGGGCGGTACGCTGCAGACGGGCTGCCTGCGGCAAGCTCAGAAACAGCCAGCCGAGAACACCCAGGGCCGCCACGGCAACGACCGTATGTACCATGGGGCCACCCAATTTGAGGCCGAAGGCGGCGCCGGCATTGTGGATATAGGTGAGCCGGAAGACATCACCAAACAGGGGTATCGACTCATGCAGCGCCATCGTACGGACAACGATGATCTTGCTGACCTGGTCGAGGGCCAGGGCGCCGCCGACCCACCACCAGCCGAAACCGCCCGCCAGGGCCAGTCTGCTGAGCGTCAGTTTGCTGATTTTTTCTCGTCCGCCTGGCTCTTGCATGTAATACACTGACTGGCTGTGGGAACCGCTCCCAACCGGGCACGGCCGATATCGCCCTGACAGTCACGGCATGAACCGAAAGATCCATCAGCGATCCGCAGCAGCGCTTCGTCGACATAGTCGATGTAACTGCCTTCACGCTGCGCGAAGAGCATATTCTTTTCCCGTTCCATCGCATCGGTACCACGATCGGCCATATGCAGAGAGTAGGCGGACCGGTCTTCCGAAGACTCCTGTGCAGTGCTTGAGCGGGAAACGCGCTCGAACTCTTCCAGGTCGGAGTGGGCCTGTGACTTCTTTTCCATCAGCAGGTTTTTGAAAAACTGCAGGTCTTCTTCAGTCATGATCGGGCTTCTGTCTCGCTCTGATTCGGTGCTGTCCTACCACACGGTCATACTTTATTGAGGGCGATCGTACAGGCTTCTTCGTTGATTTCCAGATCCTTTGTGACCGTCTGGCTCGTGGCCGATGCATCCGGCAGGGAGCCAACCGTGATCTGCTCGGCAAGTGTTTCGGTGGCGATGGTATCCCGGAAGGCGGTCACGGCAGCCTCCAGTACGTCATTGCCCTGCACCCACAGAAGAATGCGGTCGGAGACATCAAGACCGGCATCCTTGCGCAGGTTCTGCACGCGGTTGACGAATTCCCGGGCGCAGCCTTCGCAGGCCAGTTCTTCCGTGACATGTATGTCCAGGCCGACAGCGAGATTGTCCTCGACAGCGACAACGACGTCGTCACGCTCACGGCGCTGCACCTCAACATCATCGATGCTGATCACACCGTCGGCGATGTCAAAGGTGCCACCGCCAGCCAGTTCCTTCATCTGCTCCGGTGTCATCGCCGAAATGAATACGCCCACCTCCTTCATGCGCTTGCCGAATCGCGGTCCAAGGGCACGGAAGTTGGGCTTGTACGACACTTCGCTGATTTCCGTCTCGTCCACCACGAGCACGACCTGCTTGACGTTGAGCTCATCGGCGATGAGATCGGCGACCTGCGCCAACTCGGCGCGGCTGCGTTCATCCGGCGGCAGCAGGAAGACGCGTGCCAGCGGCTGTCGGACCTTCAGATTGTGCTTGCTGCGCAGGGCACGTCCGAGGGCAGAGGCCCGCATCGCCAGGCGCATCTGCTCTTCGAGTTCGGCGTCCCGCAGGCCCTCGTCGGCAACCGGCATGTCACACAAATGGACGCTCTCGGGTGCTTGAGGATTCCACGAGCGAAGCAGATTGTTGTAGATGATTTCCGTAACAAAGGGCAACACCGGCGCCAGGCATTTGATGAACGTCACCAGAACCTGGTACAGGGCGGCGTAGGCCGAGGCCTTGTCAGCATCGTCGTCAGACTTCCAGAAGCGGCGACGGCTGCGACGGATGTACCAATTCGTCAACTTCTCGACGAACTGCACCATGGCCGGCACGGTGCGGTAGAGTCGATACGCTTCCATCTCGGTATTGATGTTGTGCACCAGTGTCTGCAGCTCCGACAGGATCCAGCGGTCGAGACGATTCGTCACCGTTGCATCGGCGCCCTGGCGAGGGGACCAGCCGTCGATGTTGGCGTAGAGCACGAAGAAGCTGTAGGAATTCCACAACGGAATGATGACGTCCCGCAGACTCTGACGGATGCCGTCCTCCGTCAGTCGCAGTTCCTCGGCCTTCATGGCGGGGGAGTTCAGCAGGTACAGGCGCAAGGCATCGGCACCGTGCGTCTCAAGCATTTCGGATGGATCCGGATAGTTGCGCAAGCGCTTGCTCAGCTTGCGACCATCTTCAGCCAGCAGCATGCCACCAACGATGCAGTTGTTGAACGCCGGTGAGTCGAACAGAGCCGCTGCCAGCACCGTCAGAGAGTAAAACCAACCGCGGGTCTGGTCGATATTCTCCGAGATGAAGTCCGACGGGAAATTGGCCTCGAACTGCTCGCGACCTTCGAAGGGATAGTGCTTCTGCGCATAGGGCATGGATCCCGATTCAAACCAGCAATCGAGGACCTCAGGAACCCGTTGCAGCATGCCCTGCCCTGTGGGGGAGGGGATTGGGAGTTCGTCGATGACATGTTTGTGCAGATCATTCACCTCATGTCCCGTGAGCTTGCAGAGCTCTTCGCGACTGCCGACGCAAACGGTCTCACCCGTTTCTGCGTTGCGCCAGATGGGCAGCGGCGTGCCCCAATAACGGTTGCGGCTGATACACCAGTCCGGCGCACTGGCCAGGCCCTTGCCGAAGCGACCATCACGGATGTGTTCCGGCACCCAGCGCACCTGCTGGTTGGCGGCGATCATCTTTTCTTTGACGTCACCCTCGACGCGCACGAACCAGCTGGAGATGGTGCGGTAGATCAGGGGCGAGTCGCAGCGCCAGCAGAAAGGGTAGCTGTGTTCGATCGAACCCTCGTTGAACAACTGGCCCGTGGTGCGCAGATGGCGGATGATGGGCGTGTCGGTGTCTTTGACAAACTGACCCTGGTAGTCCGGGATTTCCTCCGTGAAACGACAGTCGGCGTCGATGGGACACACCGTCGGCAGGCCCTCGCGCTGACCGAGTTGGTAATCGTCTTCACCGAATCCGGGAGCGATATGTACGATGCCTGAACCGTTCTCGGTGGTGACGAAGTCGGCCGCCACCACTCGGTACGCACCCTCGTTGGCAAGCTCGGGGAAGTACGGAAACAGGGGCTGGTAATGCAGACCCACGAGATCGGCGGCGGCAACGCTCTGCACATCGGCGATGTCCGCCTCCCGTTTGCGGAACAAGCTGTCGAGTCGCGCCCGCGCCAGGATGAGTTGCTCACCCGTGGTTGTGGCGACCCGCACATAGTCGATATCCGGACCGACGGCCAGACCCATATTCGACGGCAGAGTCCAGGGCGTTGTGGTCCACGCCAGCAACGACACGCCTGGCTGGTCGACAACCTGGAAGCGGACCGTAACGGAGGGATCCTGGGTGTCCTTGTAGCCCTGATTGACCTCGAAGTTGGATAGCGGCGTGGCACATCGCGGGCAATAGGCAAGCGATTTGTAGCCATCGTAGATCAGGCCTTTGTCCCACAGGGATTTGAACACCCACCAAACGGACTCCATAAAGTCCGTGTCCATGGTCCGGTACTGGTCGTCCCAGTCCACCCAGCGGCCGAGCCGCTGGATCAGGTCCTGCCATTCGGATGTGTAGCGTAGTACGACCGATCGACAGTACTCGTTGAATTCCGGGATCCCATAGGCCAGCACATCGCGCCGCGATTTCAGCCCCAACTGGCCTTCGGCTTCATTCTCGACAGGCAGGCCATGGCAATCCCACCCCCAGCGCCGCTCGACGCGGTAACCACGCATGGTCCAGTAGCGGGGAACCACGTCCTTGGTGATCGACGCCAGCAGATGCCCATAATGGGGCAGACCGGTGGCAAAGGGCGGCCCGTCGTAGAAATGAAACGACTTGTCGGCCGGCCGGCTGTCGACGGACTTCTGATAGAGATTGCCATCGATCCAGCCCTGCAGAACGTCGCGCTCCTGAGCGGGAAAATCCGGGTGACCCGCAACCGCATGGAACACCGGGGCGCCGGCGGCCGCGGTGGCGTCCGTGTCGGCGGCGTTCACAGGTGCAGATTTCCGAGAAAGAGGCGGGCCACGGAGATCAGCAGCATGACGATGAGGGGTGTGAAATCAAGACCGGCACTCCAGAAAAAGGCAGGCAGACGCCGGCGTACCGCGTTGAGCGCCGGATCGGTCAGGCCACACAGGATCTGCACGATCCGGTTGTAGGGATCGGGGTTCACCCAGGAGATGATGACACGCGCCGTAATGATGAGCAGGTAGAACATCAACAGGCTGTCGATGAGACCGAGGATGCCATTGAGGAAATTGGAACCATCGAACATGGGTCCACCCCGGCTCGGTGTCAGGTCATTCATGCGGGTCTTCCATCTGTGGTGCGCTCTCCAAACAGTAGCGTGCCAACGCGAATCATCGTGGCCCCTTCTTCGATAGCGGTTTCAAAGTCGCCGCTCATGCCCATGGACAGGACATCGAGGCCTGCGGGACTGCGGTGGCGGTTCTCCTGCGCCAGGGCATGGAGTTGTCGAAAACAACTGCGTACGTCATCGGTGTCGGCACTGTGCACCGCAATCGTCATGAGGCCGGATATCTGCAGGTGACTGAGGTCGGCCACGTGGGCCAGCAGAGCCGGCAATTGTGCCGGCTCCACGCCCCCCTGCTGCTGCGCCCCCGCCGTGTTGACCTGCAACAACGCCTCGAGGTGCCGGTCCGACTCGGCAGCCCGTCGATTGAGGGCGTCGGCCAGTCGGTTGTTATCGACGGAATGTACCACGTCGAATACATCTACAGCCCGCCCCGCCTTGTTGCGCTGACACTGCCCGATCAGATGCCAGCGTGCCGCGCCATGTGCCAGAGCGCGTTTGTCCGCCGCTTCCTGAATGCGGTTTTCGCCGACATCCGTGACGCCTGCTGCGATCGCCGCAGAGACTTCCTCGGCGCTGCGCGTCTTCGTCACGGCCACGATCGTCACCTCTGCAGGCGACCGCCCTGCACGCCTGGCAGCATCTGCAACACGCTCGTTGAGTTCGAGCCAGTTGCGGGCAATGTGGTCCATGGAAACAGCCATTTCATGGCAGGAAATAGCTCAGAAAGATACCCTTCGGCCTGAGCACACACAAGACGAGCAGGCACAGCCGGATGTTCTAGACAGATTCTGTACGGATTTCCGTAGCGATGGGTACAGGCAGGGGAGGCGCCGGTACGAAGGCGGCAAGGGTGGCAAACAGCAGGCAACCGATCAGCAGATCGGCAAGCACGACCGCCTGCAGCAGGGCAGCGTCGTGAACCGCCAGAAGCCCCGGCAACGTGGCGCCCGCGCCCAGCACGATGTCTCCAGCGACGAGCCCTCTGGGAAGCAACAACCAACCGGACCGGCGGGAAAACTCAGCATCAGGTGGCAGGGAATACCAGAGCACGGGGCCCACGCCACGGATCAGGACCATAGCCACGACCTGTACGGCGACGATCTCCAGCAGTCCCTCCGGGATCGGCCACAGAAGGCTGCTGGCGTTCGTGGAGGCAACGAGCAAGGCGGCGAACAGCAGGATGATCGTTGCCCGGCCCGGTACCAGCAGATGCTCGAGCTGGCGCCCCGACCCTTGTCGGGCGGCCAGAGCCAGCCCGGCCCCCAGCCCCAGGGGCAGCACGGGCAGATGGAACTGCTGAGCAGCCAGAGCGGCTACCACCGTCCACGCAGTCAGGCTGAGAAGCGCCGGACCCTTCCGTTCCAGCACGCGGATACGCCAGAGCACCTCACCGGAAACTGCGCCGAGCACGGGTGCCAGCCACAGCCTCGTGAGCCAGTCGAAACCATGGGACGGGATCTGCGCCCCGAGTACGGCGCTGAGCACAAGCAGGGCGAACGTGGCACCGACCAGCCCGATGATCTGGGCCTCGCGGTTGCGCCAGAAGTCGCCGAGTACCGGTCCCCACACAGTTGCGATGGCACTCAGGACGAGGGTCATCGTCAGGGGCAGGCTGGTTAGCAGGGAAATACCGAGAAGCACGACAAAGAAGAGCAGCAGAGTTGAGGCACAGGTGATGACGGGAATGGTCCAACCGCGGCGCGCGCGGGCCCAACTGGCGCCAATGCCGACGAGCAGCCCCGCCCAGACGCCGGTCAGGGAGACACAAAGCGCCAGCAACTGGACACGAGCCGGCTCAACGACGCCCAGAAGTGAGGGGCCGAGAATCAGACCGGCCAGAACCCAGGCGGCAATGGCCGGCAGGCGCAGGCGGCTGAAGACGTTCTGCAGCAGGACCCCCAGCAGCAGCAGAGCCCCCAGAGCCCACAGGGGCTCAAAGGGACCCCTGTCGGCCGGCGCCGGGGCGACAACGGCCAGAGCCAGGAGCATGGCGCAAACCCCGAGACTGCGCATAGCAGGAACCCCGAGGCGCCTCCCCCCGAGAGGGGAGGCGCAGGTGGAGTCAGCTCGCCTTGGAGGCCTTTTCGGCGCGCTGGTGGCCGATTAACAATACGGGACTGGCGACGAAAATGGAGGAATAGGTTCCAACGACGATGCCGATGAGCAGGGTCACCGTAAAGTCACGGATGACCTCACCGCCCCAGATCATCATGGCCATCACGGCCATGAGGGTTGTCAGAGATGTGACCACCGTGCGGCTGAGGCACTCATTGATGCTGGCATCCAGCATCTCGCCAAAGCTCATACGGCGACGCCCCAGTAGATTCTCTCGAATGCGGTCGAAGACGACGATCGTGTCGTTCAGCGAATAGCCGACGATCGCCAGCAGACCGGCGACAACGGCCAGGGTGATCTCCATGTCGAGAATGGAAATCAGCCCCAGTGTGAGAATGATATCGTGGAACAGCGCGGTGACGGCGGCAATCCCGTAGAGGAATTGCTTGAATCGCCAGGCCATGTACACCAGGATGAGCGCCAACGACAACAGCACGGCGCTTACGGCGGCACCTTTGAGTTCTTCGCCGATTCGTGGCCCCACCTTTTCCTGGCGGCGTACCCA
>JAQCJA010000062.1 GCA_027593305.1 bacterium | reverse complement strand
TGAGTCCGGTTCCGGGAAGACGACCCTGGGACTGGCGCTGCTGCGCCTGCAGGACTGCTCAGGGGAACTGCACTTCGACGGGCACAACCTGCAGACGCTTACGGGACGTGAGTTGCGCCCCCTGCGGCGGGACATGCAGATCGTCTTTCAGGATCCTTTCAGCTCGCTGAGCCCGCGCCTGTCCGCCTTCCAGATCGTCGAGGAAGGCCTGCGCGTGCATGGCATCGGTGCCAGCGCCGCGCAGCGCCGCACCATCGTCGCCGACGCCATGCTCGAAGTGGGCCTCGATCCACAGTCGATGGACCGCTACCCGCACGAATTCTCCGGCGGCCAGCGACAACGCCTGGCCATCACCCGCGCCATCGTTCTCGAGCCCCGCTTCCTCGTGCTGGATGAGCCTACCAGTGCTCTGGATCGAACCGTGCAGCTGCAGATCCTGCAGCTGTTGCGCCGGCTGCAGGACGAACGCGGCCTGGCCTACTTGTTCATCAGTCACGACCTGCGTGTGGTGCGGGCCCTGGCCGATGAACTCATCGTCATGCAGGATGGGCGCGTCGTCGAGGCGGGGCCGGCGGCGCAGTTGTTTGCCGCACCCGCTACGGACTACACCCGAGCCCTGATGGCTGCCGCATTCGAAGTGCGCGCCGTAACAGTACACCCCAAAGGAGGCACCTGATGACGCAGATGAACTGGAGAATCGTCCTGGCGGCACGACCCAAGGGCTTACCGACAGAGGCCGATTTCCGCCTGGAAGAGGTGCCGATCGTGCAGCCGGGGGAAGGAGAGATTCTCGTGCGGACCCGCTACCTCTCGGTGGATCCCTACATGCGGGGCCGGATGAACGAAGGTGCCTCGTACGCCCCGGGCGTCGGCCTTGGTGAAGTCATGGTCGGCGGTGCCGTGGGTGATGTCGTTGCCTCCCGGCATGCCGGGTTTGCCGAGGGGGATGTAGCCCAGGTGCACAGCGGCTGGCAGGACTATGGTCTGGCCAGCGGCGATGGCGCGCGCAAGGTGGACCCCGACCTGGCGCCGATCTCGACATCGCTGGGGGTGCTCGGTATGCCGGGCATCACCGCCTGGGTGGGCCTGCTGGAGATCGGCCATCCACAGGCGGGCGAGACCGTTGTCGTCTCAGGGGCGGCGGGCGCCGTCGGTTCTCTCGTCGGGCAGATCGCCCGGATCAAAGGGTGTCGCGTCGTCGGTGTCGCCGGCAGCGATGTGAAGGTGTCGCACGTGACAGATGAACTGGGCTTTGCGGCGGCGTTCAACTACAAGACAACCCTGGACTACGGCGCCGCCCTGGGGGAGCTGTGCCCGGATGGCGTCGATGTTTACTTCGACAACGTGGGTGGTACGATCTCCGACGCGGTCCTGCAGCACATGAACGTTGGCGGCCGCATCTCCGTCTGCGGCCAGATCTCGCAGTACAACCTGCGTACGCCGGAGATGGGGCCACGCCTTACGTGGCTCTTCATCACCAGGAGACTGCAGATGCGCGGCTTCCTCGTCTTCGACTTCGAAAAACTGTATGCCAAGGCCCTGCAGGAGATGTCGGCATGGGTGCAGGATGGACGCCTGTCGTATAGAGAGGACATCGTTGCCGGGCTGGAACAGACACCGGCGGCGTTCATCGGCATGCTGACAGGCGACAACATCGGCAAACGCCTGGTGCAGGTCGCCTGAGGGCAGCGCGAAACCTACGCGGTCGGTTGGTTCAAGGACCGCTATCTCTACGATTCCACCTGGGAGCGTGTGCCGGCGACGGCGTCCGGATTGTGAGCATCGCGCCAGCTGACGGCGGCAAAGACGATGGTATTGAACAACAAGCCCCAGGCGCCGATGTCGATCATTTTCTTCATGCTGCCCAGCAGGCCGCCAAAAGTCTCTCCCGCAACCATCGACCAGAACGGGCTGAGGGCGAAAATCATCAGCAGGCCCGTGATCAACCCGGCGATCGCGCCCCGACGTGTGCCGCGACGCAGATACAGCATATCCACCGTCATCGGCAACAGTTGTGTCGAAAAGGAAATCGCCAGCAGGCCAAGGATCACGATCATGCCCAGCGGGTTGCTGGCACTGCGGCGGCCGACGAGGACGAGCACCAGAGCCAGCACGGTCACCGCGGCGATCAGCGCCCGACCGACCCAGGTTCGTTCGCGTTGCGATGCCTGGGGGCGGACGAACTGGTCGTAGACGTCGTGTGTGATCAGGGCGCTCAGGGCGTGCAGGTTTGAATCCGCCGTGCTCATCGCCGCCGCCATGATCGCCACCAGAATCAGGGTCGCCAGCACAACGCCGGCGGGTCCGAGCAGATCCGGCAGATGATTCTTCAGCACAACGACGAGGATCTGATCGAACTCTCCCGGTGTCTGCCCCACCGCCAGGTTCGGCAGAATGGCACCCGCGTCGGTCGTTCGATAAGCGCCGGCGGCATCAACCAGCGGATAGAGCACCTGCCCCCCAAGGCCGACGAGCATGACACCAAAGAAAAAGCACAGGGTCAGCACGGCGGCAAAGATCAGGGCGCTGCGGCGCAGTACATCATTGGAACGCGCCGCGTAGAACCGCATCCACTGCGCCGGCTGAATCATCGATCCCAGGGAGGCGAAGAGGGATGCCGTGAACAGCAACTCCGGCGTCCAGCGGCCCGTCGTGCCGGGAGCCGACAGCGACTTGGCAGGCAACTTGGCAACGGCTGCGAAGAACGGGCCGGGACCACCCAGCACGGCAACAACGGCGGTCCCCGCCAGCAACATGCCGGCAACGAGCAGGCCGCCCTGCAGCACGTCGGTCCAGGCCACCGAACGCATGCCACCGACAGCGACATAGACCATGGTGATCAACGCCAGCAGACACGCGCCCGTGTCGAAAGCATCCTGCCCCGGGAACAGTTGCTGCGACAGAATGCCGCCCGCCTGGATCTGGATGACGACATAGGGCACCGCATAGAGCAGACCCACAAGGGCCACAAGCAGGCGCAAACCCACGGGGCTGCCGTAGTGGTCGACAATCATGTCTGCCGGCGTCAGGCAGCCGCGCTCGCGACCGATGCGGCGAATGCGGGAACCAAACACGTAGATGGCGACACCGGCGACCGGCACATTGAGACTGAACAGGGCGAAGACAATGCCATCGCGATAGACCATGCCCGGGGCGCCAAGAAGGGCAAAAGAACTGAAGAAGGTCGCCATGATGGTCAGCGACGACACCACCCAGCCCTGGTTGCGGCCGGCCAGGAAGTAGTCCTCTTCGCTCTCTCCCTGGCGTTTGCGGTAACCGAGGATCCCCAGCGCCAGCAGCAGCATCAGGTACGTGCCAACAATGACGTACGGCGTGTTACCCAGATCGCCGGAGGACATGACGCCGTCAGTCATCCTTTGTCGTCCAGAAACGGAAGTAGGCAACCAGGATCACCCCGAGCTGCACGACGTACCACAGCAGACCCCAGACGTAGATCGTCGGCAGACCGAAGGTCGTGAAGGTAGCGGCCGGGTCGGCTGCATCCGGATTGACCAGGTGGATTCCCGGACCGGCGCCCATGACGATCGCCAGCAGAAAAAGACCGATCAGCAGCGCTTTCATGGCTCAGATGGCGAGGGGATTGGGTTTGTCCGGATCGATGGCAAGCGCCACCTGCGCCTTGTCCAGCACGGTCGCATCGATTTCGCCCTGACGGAACAACTCGACCAGCGCCGACCAGGCAATCATGTTGGCGTCGACGCTGAAATAGTCCCGCAGAGCCGCACGGGATTCGCTGCGGCCAAATCCATCCGTGCCGAGGCTCACCGGTGGTGTGGGAAACCAGCGGGCAATGGAGTCGGGCAGGGCCCTGACGAAATCGCTGGCCAGCACGAAAGCACCCGTACTGCCCTGCAGGCAACGGCTGACATATGGCAGTTTCGCCGGCTCATTGGCGTGCAGCAGATTCCAGCGCTCCGCCTCGGCGCCGTCCTCGTGCAGTTGCTTGTAGCTCGTGATACTCCAGACGTCGGCCGCCACGCCGTACTCTGCCTCGAGCACCTGCTGCGCCTTCAGCGCTTCGTTGAGAATGGCTCCGGAGCCGAACAGGTGCGCCCGCTTGCGGCGGCGGCTGTGTGCCGAAGCCCGCACGCGGTACATACCGCGGAGGATCCCCTCCTCAGCGCCGGCGGGCATGGCAGGCATCGCGTAGTTCTCGTTCGTCACCGTGATGTAGTAGATCACGGCTTCCCCCTCCACCTGCATGCGGCGGATGCCCTCACGGATGATGATCGCCACCTCGTAGGCGAAGGCAGGATCATAGGCGACGACGTGGGGGAAGGCGTAGGCCAGGATGTGACTGTGGCCGTCCTGATGCTGCAGTCCCTCGCCGTTGAGCGTCGTGCGCCCTGAAGTGGCGCCAATGAGGAAACCGCGCGCCTGCTGATCGCCGGCGGCATAGATCAGATCACCGACGCGCTGAAAGCCGAAAATGGAGTAGAACACGAAGAAGGGCAGCGTCGACACGCCGTGGGTCGAATAGGCTGTGCCGGCGGCAATGAACGTCGACAGGGCCCCCGCTTCGGTGATTCCCTCCTCGATCAACTGACCGTCGCGCGCCTCACGATAGTAGGTCAGACTCTCGGAATCGACGGGATCGTAGAGCTGGCCGATGTGTGAGTAGATCCCGTACTGACGGAACAGCGCCTCCATACCGAAAGTCCGTGCCTCATCCGGGACCATGGGCACGACCATCTTTCCCAGCTCGGCGTCGCGCAGCAACTTGGTGAGGATGCGGACGAAGGCCATCGTCGTCGACAGTTCGCGCTGGCCACTGCCGGTGCTGAATTCGTCAAACAGATCGGCCTTCGGCGTCTGTGCCGGTGGCCCCGTCACACGCCGACGCGGGACGAATCCGCCGAGCGCCTGGCGACGTTCCAGCAGGTAGCGGATCTCGGGGCTGTCCTCCGGTGGACGGTAGAAGGGCAGACCATCGACTTCCGCATCGGACAGGGGTATGCCGAAGCGTGTGCGGATCTCGCGCAGCACCTCGACGTCCAGCTTTTTCAGTTGATGTGACGTCATGGTGCCCTCGCCGACGCGCCCCATGCCGAAACCCTTGATCGTCTTGGCGAGCACCACCGATGGGGCCCCGCGGAACTCGGTCGCCGCCCGATAGGCAGCATACACCTTGTCGGGATCGTGGCCGCCACGGCGAATCGTGCGGATGTGTTCATCCGTGAGGCCCTGCGACATCGCCTCCAGTCGCGGGTCGGTACCGAAAAAGTGCTTGCGCTGATAGTCCCCTTCGGAGACGGAGTACTTCTGATACTGACCATCCACCAGCTCACCCATACGACGCGCCAGCAGACCCTCATCATCGCGCGCCAGCAGCGGATCCCAGTCAGAGCCCCAGATCACCTTGATGACGTTCCAGCCGGCACCGCGAAACACGGTCTCCAGTTCCTGGATGATCTTGCCATTGCCACGCACAGGGCCATCCAGACGCTGGAGATTGCAGTTGATGACGAACACCAGGTTGTCCAACTTTTCGCGCGCTGCCAGGGATATGGCGCCAAGCGACTCCGGTTCATCGGTCTCGCCGTCGCCGATAAAGGCCCAGACGCGCGCGTCACTTGGCGTCATGAGCCCGCGATCCTGCAGGTAGCGATTGTACCGTGCCTGATAGATCGCCATGATCGAGGACAACCCCATGGCCGCTGAGGGAAACTGCCAGAAGTCAGGCATCAGGCGTGGATGCGGATAGGAGGACAGGCCGCCCCCTTCGCGCAGTTCGTGGCGGAAGTTGATCAGCTGCTGTTCGCTGAGGCGCCCCTCGAGAAAAGCCCGCGCATAGATGCCGGGGGATGTGTGCGCCTGAAAGAACACCTGATCGCCGGAAAAACCGTCGGTGGCACCACGGAAAAAGTGGTTGAAAGCGACCTCATAGAGGGCCGATGCCGAGGCGTACGTGGCGATGTGGCCCCCTATGGTGGCGTCCTTGTCGTTGGCACGCGCCACCATGATGGCCGCGTTCCAGCGAATGATGTTGCGAATCCGCTGTTCCAGTTCGTGGCTGCCCGGATACGGCGGCTGGCGGTCCACAGGAATCGTGTTCACATACGGCGTGTTGGAGGCGAAGGGGATGCCGACGCCGCGGCTGCGAGCGTAGGTCTGCAGCTGTTCGAGCAGTTCGATAACCCGCTCGGGTCCCGATGTCTCGTAGACATACTGCAGCGACTCGAGCCACTCCTGGGTCTCGATTCCGGAGAGGTCCATATGGCTGCTCATGTTACCCGGGTGACCCCTTTGGTGGGTGCTGGTGTTACAATGCAGCGCTGGTGTTTGCAGCCAGTCATCGTTTCGTAACATACTGTCCAAGACTGCTGCCATAAGTATGATCTTCCGCCCCATATCGATCAAGGAAACCCGTGCCGCACAAAGCTCTCCGGCGCTTCGCACTGATTCTGCTCTGTTGCCTGGCTCATCCCGCAACCGGGATCGCACAAACGCTGACCGGTTCGGTCAGCGGCTTTGTCCGCGACACGGCGGACGGCGAGGGTCTGATCCGGGCGACGGTCCTCGTTGAGGGCCTGCCCCTGGGCAGTCTGACCAACATCCAGGGCTACTATGTGCTGCCGAAGGTCCCCGTCGGACAACAGACCCTGGTGTTCACCTATATCGGCTACGCCGCCGTCCGCCGAACCGTGACGATCACGCCCGACACGGACACGCGCCTCGATGTACGGCTGCAGCCCGAGGTGCTCCTTGGTCAGGAGGTCGTGATCCGCGCCGACTCCATGCGCGCCGCGGAGATGCTCTTCCGCAAGCCGATCTCGCAGATCCGTCTCAATCCCGCCCAGATCAATGCGTTGCCCCAGGTGGCAGAGTCCGATCTGCTGCGTTCGCTGCAGTCCCTGCCAGGCGTGTTGCCACTGTCCGACTTCTCCTCAGCCCTGTACGTGCGCGGGGGCACACCGGACCAGAATCTCTATCTGCTCGACGGCACCGACGTCTACAATCCGGAACACACTTTCGGCATCTTCTCCACTTTCAACACGGACGCCATCAAACAGGCGGACATGTCGAAGGGCGGCTTCGGCGCCGAGTACGGCGGCCGTCTGTCCTCCGTACTCGACGTGACCAACCTCGACGGCAACCGCGAGCAGTTCGAGGGCACCGCTTCCCTCAGTCTGCTGTCGGCGAAGACCACATTGCAGGCGCCCCTGGGTGAGCGGGGATCGCTGTCGGGTTCCATCCGGCGCACCTACTTCGACCAGACCATCGCCCACGCCATCGGCGACATCCCCGATTACTGGTTCTACGACGGCAACCTGAAGGCCTATCTCGAACTCTCCCCACGCGACCAGTTGACGATCTCAACGTACGGTGGACGCGATTACCTAGACGTCATCTTCAACCCCGATGCAGCCGATCCGACGGGGATCGCCATCGACTGGGGCAACAAAACCGGATCCCTGCGCTGGACACGGGTCATCACGCCGAAGCTGTTCGGCACGTTCTGGCTCACCGGCAGCCGCTTCACCTCGGATTTCTCCCTGCCCATTGCCGCTGTCACCGAGCGCAACGTCGTCACCGATGTGACCTTCAAGGGCAACGTCGAACACCACTACTCCGATGCCCTGACGACCCGCTTCGGCTTTGAAGAGAAGAACCTGAATGTTGAGTACAATCAGGACTTCCCCGAGGGCCACATCAGCCTCGGGCACGAACCGAAGCACCTGGTCATGTATGCCACCAGCAGCCTGCGACCATCGTCACGCTGGGAGATCGAACCGGGTCTGCGCTTCAATCAGTTTTCTTCGGACAAAACTTTCCGCAATCTGGCACCCCGTCTGTCGGTCAAACACCGACTCACGGATACCTTCAACCTGCGGGCCGCCACCGGTGTCTACTATCAGTACCTGCACCGGGTGCCCCGTTTTGCCTTCACCGACATCTTCATCTCCTCCAATCAGCACCAGGCCGAATCCCGTGCCGTGCACGCCATCGTCGGCATGCAGAAGGAGTGGGCCCGCAATGTGCAGATCGAGATCGAGGCCTTCTGGAAGGACTATTCGAACATCTATCAGTTCAACCAGAACTTCCTGACGGATTTCACCGAAGATGGCTACGACGAGCAGGACAACCCGATCCTGTCCAACACGTCGGGCGTGTTCAACCGCGGCGATGGCCACTCCACCGGTTTCGAAGCGATGCTGCGCAAAGACTCGGGAGCGATCACCGGTTGGCTCGCCTACAGTCTGGCGCGAACGGAGTACAGCTTTGACGGCATCAATGGTGATCGCGCCTACACGCCCCGTCACGACCGCACCCACGTGATCAATGCCGTGAGCAACATCGATGTCGTCGGTGCCTGGCGGAAAGCTCATGGCCGCCATCGGGCCGGTGGTGGCAACTGGACTCTGGGTGCCAGTTTTGTCTACGGCAGCGGTCAGCCGATCACTGATCCCGGGTCCGGTTACGTGACCCGCAGCAGTCCGCATCAGGATACCTGGTGGGTGCGTTATGCTCCCACCGAGATCAACGGTGTGCGGATTCCTGCCTACAGCCGCCTGGATCTGAGCCTCACCTACAAACATGACTATGGCAGCTGGTCCATGGCTCCCTACCTGCAGGTGTTCAATGCCGGCAATCGGGCCAACGTCTGGTTCATCGACTACGATTTCAACAACGGCGCCCCCGATGTCGAGGTCGTCAATATGTTCCCGTTGCTGCCGACCTTCGGCGTCACCTTCACCTTCTGATGGCACCCATGAAACTGCGCTTTGTCGCCGTCACCTTCGCCCTGCTGCTGAGTTCCTGTGGCGACCCGACGGTAAAGATCACCAACGACAGTTATGAGCCCCGCATCGTTGTCGAGGGCCTGTTGCTGCCCGGGAATTCCGTCAGCGGCATCCGCATCACCCGGAACTTCACGGCGGATCGCAACATAAACAGCGCGCCGGTCGTGATCGACGACGCCATCGTTGCCATCGTCGATGTCGCCAGCGGCGCCTCTTTCGCACTCAGCTTCCACGCCGGTGCCGATTTCCATACGACCTACTACGAGTACCCGGGCAACGATCTGACCATCCTCCCCGGCGGCACGTACCGACTGGAAGTCAGTGCCCGCATCGACGGCGTGTCGCTGTCCACACGGGCGACGACGACGGTCCCCGCTGCCGGCTTCCGCATTGCCGGCATCAGTCACGACCGTCTGCCCTACCGTCCGCGCACAGAAGATGGCGAGTTCATCGACGTGAAGGTCCAGATCGAGCGCTCACCAGGCACCTCGTTCTACCTGCTCACCGCCGTCCCTGTCGAACCCTCCGTGGAGAATTTTATTTTTGACAATGCCTTCACCGACGAGAAGCCCGAAGACCTGAGCCCGGGAGACATCATCGACTTCAGTTACAACTACGAGTGGATCCAGAACACGCCCCCCACGGCTGGCATCTCGACGATGGACGTGTTCTGGTGGGATCTGTGGTTCTATGGGGAGCACCGGGTCGTCATCTACGCCGCCGATGACAACTACGCGCGTTTTCTGCAGACCTTCGACGAAGTACAGGAGGAGGACGGCAACTTCCACGAGCCGGTCTTCTCCTTTGAAGGGGATGGCATGGGCTACTTCGGTTCCGCCATCGCTGACACGGTGGGGCTGACGATTACACGCTGACGACTACGACGTGCCCCGGCCGCTGCCAGGGCGATACACCCGGCCCGCCTTGACCACGGTCAGTGGTTCGAGGCTCTGCGTGCCGGTGCGGACCTGGCCATCGGAGTCCTGGAGATTGAAGCTGCCCTGGCGCAACTCGAAGACAACGGCATCGCCCCAGGCGCCGGGCGCGAGCGTGCCGATTTGATCCTGCAGCAACACGGTCTGTGCCGGCACCGAGGTGACACGCGCCAGCACTTCGTCCAGAGACAGGCCCAGGTGCAGGAACTTGGTCAGCACATTCGCCAGATCGTACACCGGTCCGTTGACATTGTAGATGTGCAGATCCGAAGAGATCGTCTTCGGCAGCACCCCTTCGGCCATGGCCGTCTCCACGACCTTCCAGTTGAAGGAGCCAGCGCCGTGGCCCACATCGAAGATCACGCCGCGGCTGATGGCCTCGTGGACACTGGCTCGCACCTTGCCGTGATCATCGAGAATGCCGCAGGCCAGACCATGGAAGCAGTGGGTCAGGATATCACCCGACTTCATGACCTGGAGAATGTCATCGAGGGAGTCACACCAGGCCGCCTGGGGGTGGACCATGATCGGCAGGCCCGCCGCATCTGCTGCCTCACGGGCTCGATGCAGGGGAATCATGCCGGCGCTCTTTCCGACGATGGCGTCCTTCGTCAGCCGCACCTTGACGCCCAGGATCAGATCGCGGTGTTGCTCGATCATCCGGCAGCAGGCGTCGACGTTGGCATACTCCGGCAGCGCGAACTCACCAACATCGCGTGACACCATGCCCTGAGAGGCAATGTTGAGCTGCGCCAGAATTCGTGTCTGCGATACCTCGATGACATACTTGCGGAACCCGGGAAAGGTATCGGCACCGGCCGACCCGGCGTCGACGACCGTCGTCGCACCACGCGCCAGGCATGTGGCATCCGGGTCGATACCGAAGTGGGATACGCCCGGGTAGACGTGTACGTGGATATCGATCAGTCCCGGCGTGACAAAGTGTCCCGTCGCGTCGATCACCTCGCGCGCTTCCGCTGCCGGCAGGTGCTCCGCGACGGCAGCGACGACACCACCGGCGAAGGCGACATCACGGGCGCCATGCACCCCCTGCGGCGGATCAACGAGTGTGCCCCCCTGAATCAGCAGATCGTATTTCATATCCTGCGTGCCTTGTATTGTGTGTTCAGCAAGCGGGGCAACTCCTGGTTCAGGACGGGGCCATCGCCGATGCTGGGTCGAGAATCGCATGGGCCGCCACCAGCCGGTCCTGCAACTCGGTGATCGACACGTCCCTGCTGCCGCCGCGGGTTGCTGTCGCCATCGCCGCCGCCGTGCCCGCCGCCTGCCCCATGCCCATCGCATTGGCCGTGACGCGACTGGATGCAAGCGCCTCCGACGTGGCCGAGTGGCAGCGCCCGGCGACCCACAGATTGTCGATCCCCTGGGGCAGCAACGTGCGGTACGGAATGTCGTACGGCGGCACCATCGGCATATGATGGTAACCGGTCTCCTGCACAGGATGCCGATCGATCCGCCAGGCACCGAGCACGACCACATCGTACTGCCGCTTTGCCTGCCGGATGTCATCCCCCGTCAACGTGTAGTCGCCGACGATCCGGCGCGACTCGCGGGCGCCCGCCGTCGGGCCACTGGTCAGGAAGTAGGCGTCGCGGAACTCAGGAAGGGCTTCCTTCCACAACTCAAACATCGCCCAGGCATCCCGACGGCCCTGAATTTCAGCGTTGGTCCAGTCATCGGGATTGGTCACATCACCCGGGGTGCGGATCACGTTGAAATAGATATCCCGACCGGAGAAGGTCGCCGGCCACGGCCCGCCGTAGAGCCCGATCCTGCCGGCAGCTTTCGCCTGTTCCAGCACGGCAGCGCATTTACGCCGCAGTTCGAAGGTCAGTTCGACAAAGCCGATGCGGAAGTGCAGGCTCATGGGCTGCAGCGTCTCGGCTTTCTCGTACGGGCAACCGGCCCAGGCGGCCACATCACCATCACCTGTGGCGTCGATGACGTTCTTCGGCCGGACAGCGACCAGTCCATCCTTGTTGCTGATGATGACGCTGTCGATGCGGTCACCTTCGACGATCACGTCGGCCACCTGCGAGTGGAACAGGGGCCGCACACCGGACTCCGTCAGGATGTCGTCTGCCGCCTTCTTGAACAGCTCCGGGTCCGTGCGTGGGATCACCCGGTCGGGGTGTTTCTCGACTTCCGTGAAATCACCGTTGACGTTGTACGACAAGTGCGGCGCCTGCCCCGGTTCCACCACGTGCATGCGTTCCAGCATCTCGAAGACGAGGCCGCCAACGACGGGCTTGCCTGTGCCTTCATAGACGAAGCCGTCGAACGCGAAGCCGATGACGTTGGTGAAGAAGCCGCCGGCAAAACCCATACGGTCAACGGCCATGACGGAGGCGCCGTTGCGCCCCGCCGCAACG
Organism: bacterium; assembly: GCA_027593305.1. GTDB lineage: Bacteria > Latescibacterota > UBA2968 > UBA8231 > UBA8231 > UBA8231. Next base: position 2,469 of record JAQCJA010000062.1, on the reverse strand, counting down.
GCTGCGCCGATACCGGCAAGGCCGGTGCCACACACGAGCACATCCGGCTCTGCCACGACCTTGAGGGATTTGCTGTATGGCACCGTGGACATGGGTGTCTCCTCAGGACCCCACACCAAACAAGCGGGCGGCATTGTTCCAGAACACATCCTCCACCTGCTTGTCGCTGAGGCGCTCCGACCAGCAGGCCCACTTCAGCGACCGCAGATGTTCCAGTCCCACCAGAACGGGCTCAACTCGGGCATGTTTCTCGCCCCAGACCGGGGATTCTTCATACAGCCACACAAAGCCATCCCCGGCTCCCAGCGACCGGCCGCGCAGGTGGGTCACGGGCAGATCGCTGCCGTACATGAGACGGTCGGAGCCGAGCAGACGCAGGATGGACTGATGGGCCATGGGTTCGCAGTTGGCGCTCGTGTCAAACCACAGATTGCCGATACCGGCCAGTTGCTGCAGGCCCTCGAGATTGTGGGCCGGTTGAAAGCCTCGTGCGGAGTGGGCCAGGATCAGCTGCATGTCGGGATATTTGCGGCAGTACTGCTGGATCCAGTGCAGATTGTCGGCATCGGCAACGGCGCGGGACTTCACCATATGCAGCGTGATCGTCCAACCCTCGTCGTGGGCAACAGCGACGAGGGGCTCGGGGAGGTACTCCGGAATCGATGCCTCCCACGTGGGGGCGCTGCCGGCGAAGGTGTGATAACATTTCAGGCCATGCAGACCGAGCCGCCGCACCTGCTGTCGGACCCACTCCGGATCATCCGTGGGCCTGACGAAGAAGTGCCCCCTGCAGGCAGGTCGGTCCTTGATCTGGTCCGCCGTCCAGGCGTTGGCCGCGTCGATCTGGTCCGCATGCTCAGGGGTGGCAAAGGAGAGGAACAGAGTTTCCGTCGGGCGGCCGCCGTGGATCTCGCCGATGCCCCGATCATATTCAGCGATGCCCACATCGACGATGGCGGCGCCGAGGGTGAAGGATGCCCAATCCTGTTTCCACAGGTGGGCGTGGGCGTCGTAGATCCTGTCAGGCAGAAAGGCGTCGAGTTCGCGCTGGAAGAACTCACCGTCTAGGTCCGTGAAACCAGTATCCGTCGTCATGATGATCCGTGCCTAAGGCGTGGGGTTCTCGGGTTCACTCAACCGCTGGTAGCTCTGGATGATCTCCAGTGAAGACTGCAGATCGCTCTCAACACACCGTTCCACGCCGTCATCGCCGAACAGCGTCAACACCTGTCTGCCCTGCGGCGTCAGATGCGCCTCGAGGTAGGCCTTCTCGGTTCTGTCCCGGTTGATCCCGGTGAAATCCGACCGCATCGCGGTAACGAAGGCAATGACCGGGGGGGATGAGGCCAGCACGCGCAATTGTCGGGAGATCTGCGGATTCAGTTCGGCCATCGTCTCGAAGCCGGATTGTGTCACGAGACACACATCCACCTTGCCGAAGAAGACGGGAAGGACGGTGCTGGCAATCGCTCCTTTGGTGTTGACGCTCTGCAGCAGCGCTTTGCTGGGCCCGAGGCCCGCTTCCGCCAGCAACACCTCAAGCCACATCGCCGCCAGACCCGTCTGGCGATTTCCGCAGCGGAGCAGGGATCGCCCCCTCAACTGCCCCAGATCCGTGATGCCGGAGTCGTCCCGCACAAGAAGCACAAAGGTCTCCGTCGTCTGGCCTCCCTGCCTGGCCACGAATACCAGATCCAGAGGGACCTGCTGCCGGATCTGGGAGTATTCCTGCACCTGCAGTCCCAGGGCCTTGTTCTCCCCCCTGAGGGCTGCCGCCAGCAGCTCTTCGACATCGTTGAAGATCGTCGCCTGCATGATGACCTCGAATCCCGCCGACCTGGCATAGGCCGTTGCGTAGGTCTGATAGGCCGCCACTGCCTCGGTGCGATTGATCTGACCCAGCGATGCCTCCGTCATCGCCACGTCGAGAAGAAACGGCTCGGTGTTGACGGGGAGGGGATCCGCGGACGCTGTGGCGAAGGCAAGCAACACGGCGAGGCACGCACGCAGCGGCAGATGGAGATGTGGAAGATTCATGATTGGCATAAAGAATATCCTCTGTGAGCCGTCATGCACAGGCCGTGTCTGCAGCAGTTGCCTGCAGACCCCCAATGTTCCACACTCTGCCCGTCTTTCGTCTCGCCGTCCATCCATGACCATCTGCACACGCCTGGAGCGGCCACATGCGTACGATCTCGGACCGGGTTCGGCAGTTTCACGACGAGCACCCCATCTGTGACATGCTGGGGATCAACCTCAATCATCCCCGCTTCCTGCTCGACGACGTTGATCTGGGGTTGCAGCGTGACGACACCTTCCGCGCCGACTTCCCCAAACTCGCCCGGTGGGGCATTCGCCTCACGGTGGCCAAAGGCGGGGTATCGCTGCTCAATGACGACTATCGGGAGATGTGGTCGCGCCAGCCCGAGCGGCGTCCCGTCAGAGACTCCGAACCCATGTTCCTGAGCA
>JAQCJA010000061.1 GCA_027593305.1 bacterium | reverse complement strand
ACGCGCTGATGCAGGGGATTGACCCTCGTAGCGTGCAGCGTTGGATGGGGCACAAGGACCTCAAGACGACACTGCGGTATTCGCAGGTGTCCCCCGACCATGAGAAGGCAGCAATCCAGCGGCTGTCGTACACAACCGGGCACCAGGTGGACACCAAGCTCGGATCGTGACACCAGAAAGGGGTCACGCCGAATCGGCGTAACCCCATGTTTTTATTGGTACCGGAGGCGGGGCTTGAACCCGCACGGGGATTGCTCCCCAACGGATTTTAAGTCCGTTGCGTCTACCAATTCCGCCACTCCGGCATCTACTCCAGACAACAGGTTCTCTGGCCCGCCGACGCTCCCCGCCGACGGCGCCTATGACTCAGATGAGCGGGGTCGTGTCGTAAACGTTATACCGTGGCGCACCGAATCATCTCCCAGTTTCGATCGGCGTGATCCCAACGCGTCTGCAAACTCAACCAGAAGCTTGGGGACGTGTCCAGACACCGGGCGAGCCGTAGCGCTGTCGACGGTGTCACCCCGCGACGACGATTCACCAATTCATTGATACGCTGGTATGGGACATGGATCGCGTCGGCCAACTCTCGCTGGCTCAGACCCATCGGCACTCGCCCCATTTTCATTCCTCAGCCAAGGATTCCCGCCGAGTCACCCAGGTGACCCGAACCATACAACCAAAACGGCCCCAACCGTTTAACCGCAGTCGGGGCCGTTCGTGACGTTGGAGGCGGCGCCCGGAATCGAACCGGGGATAAGGGCTTTGCAGGCCCCTGCCTTACCACTTGGCGACGCCGCCCAAAAGATTTCAGCCGTGGCCTCCGTCTTTCAAGCAGACAGACAAAGTACTGGGCCCGAAAAACGAAGTCAACGCCGCGCTGCATTTCATCGACTCTGTGTCGGTGCTATATTCACCCCGTTACCCCCGGCTCACTTCCTGGATCGCCTTTTCACGCATGCGCCAGTATCTCGACCTCGTCCAGCGTGTCCTCGAAGAGGGCACGGATCGTGCCGATCGCACCGGGACCGGCACACGGGCCGTTTTCGGCCATCAGATGCGCTTCGATCTGAGCGCCGGCTTTCCCTGTCTGACGACGAAGAAACTGCACCTCAAATCCATCATCCATGAGCTGCTCTGGTTCCTCTCCGGTGATACCAACATCGGTTACCTGCAGCAGCACGGCGTCCGCATCTGGAATGAGTGGGCTGACGAGAAGGGCGACCTGGGTCCCGTCTATGGCCGGCAGTGGCGCTCATGGGCCACGCCGGATGGCGGCACCATCGATCAGATCACCCGGCTGCTCGAGTTGATCACCACCCATCCGGACAGCCGACGGATGATCGTCTCCGCCTGGAATCCTGCCGATATCGAGCACATGGCCCTGCCTCCCTGTCACTGCCTGTTCCAGTTTCAGGTCAGCGACGGCAGGCTGAACTGTCAGCTGTACCAACGCAGTTGTGATGTGGGCCTGGGCGTACCCTTCAATATTGCGTCGTACAGTCTGCTGACAATGATGATCGCCCGGGTCACCGGTCTGACACCGGGGCATTTCGTCTGGACCGGTGGCGACGTGCATATCTATCACAACCACATCGAAGCGCTGCAGGAGCAACTCACGCGCGAACCCCGCGAGTTGCCGCGGATGATGATCGAGGATCGGGGGCAGGATCTGTTCTCCTTCGCCTTCGACGACTTCGAGCTTGCAGGGTATCGGCCCCATCCGACCATTCCTATGGCCATCGCCGTCTAGTGGCGCCTCTCATCGTCGCCGTTCAAGGCGAGCTTGGCAGCAATAGTGAACTGGCGGCGCTGGAGTATTTCGATGGCCGCACCATCGACATCCTCCCCTGCTACACGTTTGCCGATCTGTTTGCCGCCGTCGACCAGGGCCACGCCCAGGCGGCCATGGCCCCCGTGGAGAACTCCCTCGCCGGCAGCATTCACGATGTCTGGAATCTGTTGCTGGATCATCACCCCCGCGTCGCGGGTGAAATCCGCCTGCGTGTCGTCCATTGCCTGATCGGTTTGCCGGGTGCCACCCTTGCCGATGTGCGGCGTGTACGCTCCCATCCGCAGGCGCTGGCGCAGTGTGATGAGTACCTGACCGCACTGTCCGGCGTCACCGTCGAAGCGGCGTACGACACGGCGGGCGCCGTGCAGATCATCAAGTCGGAGAATCAGCCGCAGGAAGCAGCCATCGCCTCCGCCCAGGCCGCCGCCGACCACGGCATGCAGATCCTGGCGCGGGAGCTGTCCGCAGCCGACAACTTCACGCGTTTTCTCGTATTGGGCGAAGGTGTGACCAGTGTCGGTTCGTTGAAGTCGACGGTGATCCTGGAGATGGAGCACACCGCCGCCGCACTGCCCGCTGTCCTTGGACGACTGGCGGCAAGGGGCATCGAGGTGCTGAAGGTGGAAACCTGCAAGAGAATCGGCCGGCCGTGGGCCTATAATGTGTACCTGGAATTTGTCGGTGGCACCGATGGTCCCGCCGGGCAGGCGCTGGCCGAGATCGGGGAATTTGTCACGCGCAGGCAGATCGTCGGCACCTATGCGACGGGCGTCGCCGCCGAGCCACGTCTGCACCGTCGCTAGGCATCTGCAGCGGCGCCAGGTGTAATCGGCCCCGACCTAATCGGCTGCGACGCGCACAGCCTCCGGCGTCGATTCATCCACCCGCCACGCCCCGAGTTCGCCGTCCTCATCCAGATCCGCGTGGACGACAACGGAGAAGCCCTTTTTCGCTGCGTGGCGCGCCTCAAAAGTGTACAACTGCATCCACGGCAGGTAGGCCCGGTACGTTGGCTCGTCAGGGTGGAAATACTCGCCCGTACGCGCAAAGTGATCCATTTCCATTTCATAGAGTTGGAGCAGCCCTGCCTCCAGCTGGATCTCGCGCGCCTCCTGCGGTGTGATCCGGGCAAAACGGGCGATCCCAAGCCCACCCAGGATCGCCAGAATCACCAGGATTTCGGCCCACAGGATCCATCGCGGCGTCATTCTTCGACCTCTTCGATCTTCGGCACAACCAGGCTCACCTTGTCGCCGGCTGCGAGTTTCACGGTGCCATAAAGCGCGTAGGGCTCAGCCGCCCGGAAAGGCTCCACCTGCCCGGCATCCCAGAGGCCATCGTCGTCTCGATCGAACCACGCCGTCAGCAGGTACTCCCCGGGAACCAGGGACGTGAAGCGGAAGTGACCGAAGGCGGCCGCCGTCGAGTCGGCGGCGGTCAGCATCACGGCAGTCCTCGGCTTGTGCGCCAGACGGATGCGCCCGCGCCCAGCGGTCTCACCGGGCCAGAGGGCCTGGCCGGTGATCATGCCCAGTGCCGTTGAATCCAGCAGATCGAAGCTGATTCGCATCGTGCTGTCCGTCATGGCGTTGCCTGCCCGATCCCGCAGCCCCTGCAGACGCAGATCCAGCCTCTGTTGGCCCGGGACCAGACTCCTGTCTGGCGTAAACCGCAGGTCGGTCCAACTGGACCAGGCCCAGTGCCCGCTGGGGGCCGACGTCGAGTCCGCCGACGTCCAGCCCATGGCTACTCTTGTCGTGTCCATCTGCTCGCTGAAAAACAGGCTGATTCCCGCCGCCGCGGCGACGGACCCGTCGGGCTCTGTACGGCTCATGGTTGGCGCCTTGGTATCCTCCCGTGCCGTGCCACGCAATGGCTCCGACAGTACAGCCAGCAGCTTGCCTGCCAGTCGGGCGCGCAAATGATACGTCTTGCCCTCCTGCTGCAGACTCGTGCGAATGTGCAGTCGTCGGGCATCGAGCGGATCCGCATGGATCTGTTCGATCATCAACGGATCGAGTTCGACCTGCAGATCTGCAAGGGCGATGGGCTGATCGGTCACCAGCAGAACACGACGACGATTGACGATGGTCGCCTGCACGATCCGTGGCTCGGTCTGACGCTCGGCCAGGCGCTGATCGCCCGCCGATGTCACGCCCTCGCCGGCGACATCAATATCTGCTGCTGGCAGAGCGACCGCCTCGCCGGCATCGGGCTTCTGGTTGCGATTGCCGTCGACGAAGCCGACGACGCGATACCGGCTCTGTGCCAGCCGTTCGAAGCAGTAGCTGCCGTCGGCCCCCGTCTGCGTTACATAGGTGGGGGCGTCCCTGGCCGTGCGACCATCGAAGGTCTCCAGGTCATAGGCCCACACGTAGGCACCATTCTGCACGGCATCATCCGTGTTGATGATGCGCCCCTTGAGCTGACCCGAATCAAGACGCTCGCCGGTGGCAAAGGCGAAACTGAAGGAGGCCTCCAACCGATTGCTCCGCAGATCCCGGGCGTCGGTGCCGACCGTAACGATATAGGTACGCCCCGCGGTCAGACCGCGACGCGGACGGATGCGCAGTTGCCGACCCTCCCAACTCATGTGCAGCGTGCCGTTCGGCGCGACGAAGATCGCCTCCTCCACACGCTGACGATCCATGGCTTCGCTGAAGTTGATCGTGATCTCCGTGGCAAGCGCCACGGCTGTCGCATCAGCAGCGGGTGTATGCGCCGTCACGGTGGGTGCCGTACGATCCACCGGCCCCCCCATGGGCCGTCCCTGCTTGGCACAGCCGGCGGCCAGCAGTAGCACAAACAGTATGGCAGACAGGCGCATCATGCCCTCGGGTGCGCCTGGCGGTATCTGGCCAGGATGGCAGCCGCATCGGCTCTGGCCGTCTCCGGCGCATGTATGCTTTGTCGTCCCAGCAGGGCGGCGACCATTCCGGGATCGGCACCGGCAGCGACAAGGTGATGCTCACAGGCGGCACGCAACGTCGCCGGACCACGGCGGCGCGACTGGCTCTCCTGCTCCCAGCCACCCTCCGCCCGATCCAGGCGACGGACATAACACTCGACGATACGCTGCACGGTGCGTGGGCGCAGACGGCGACCACGAGCGCTGATGAAGAGCGCCCCGGCGTCCACGGCGACCATCTCTCGCTGCACCAGTGCCTCGGCGCGTTGCAGCAGGTACTGGCGCAAGGCTGCTGTTGCCGGTGCGCCGAGAGGTGTGTGCGCCGGGTTCGCACGCTGCCGTTGCACCCGCAGACGCTCGCCATCCAGATCCAGGTGGCTGAGATTCAGCGCCAGCAGCTCGTCCAATCGCAGGCCCGCACCATAGAGCAGTTCCAGAATTGCGCGGTTGCGGGCACCGGTGAAACTGTCCCGTTCAGGCATCTGCAGCAGGGCGCGGATCTGTGCCGTCGTCAGGGGCGCCTGAGCCTGGGCCACGGGCGGCGGTTGCAGGTCGCGGGCAGGATTGTCACTGCGAATGCCCTGGCGCTGCAGGAACCGGAACCATGCACGCACGGCAACCAGCTTGCGCGCCACAGTTCGGGGTTGCCGCCCCTCGGCCAGCAGATAATCACAGAAAGCCCGGACATGCTCCGACTGAATCGACGTGACCGTCGGCCCGGCAATGCAGGTGTGCAGGAAACGGGCAAATTGACCGAGGTCCGTGGCATAGGCCTGACGGGTTCGTGGCAGGACATCATCCACCCCCGAGACATCGAGAGCCGCGATGAATGCGTCAATGCCGACTTCCGTCGCCGATCGCGGGGTCAGGCGAGGGGTCAGCAGTGGCACGGATATGGGGCCTGCGCGTGTCACGCTGCCTGCGATGGTCGTCACTTTGGCGGGTGATGCAACAATTTCGAGAGGTTTTTCCATGCGGATGTCGCTGACATTCGGGCGCTCAGAAATACAATACGGCCCGGGCTTGAGTGCCCGCGCCGGATGTGCCGCAAGATACAGATGGACCAGGGGATCCGCAACGAACGCTTGACGCTCTCTGCGCCGTATCTATTATGTAAAACAACAACAAACGCAAAGCCGCCCGGGAGCAGGAAAGCCCATTGATTCCGATTCGCAGCGCCACCGAGATCGACAGCATCCGCGCCGCTTGTGCGATCGTGCACAAAGTGCAACTGGTGCTGGAAGCTGCCGTCGCACCGGGCGTCTCCACCCAGGACCTCGACGAACTGGCAGAAGCGACCATCCGCGATCACGGCGGCATACCGGCTTTCAAGGGCTACCACGGATTTCCCGCCAGCATCTGCGCCTCGATCAACGCCGAAGCCGTGCACGGCTTCCCCCGGGCGGCGCCGCTGCTCGACGGCGATGTGGTCTGTGTTGATGTGGGGGTCAGGCTCGATGGTTGGTACGGCGACGGAGCCTTCACCATAGGTGTCGGTACCATATCCGAGGCGGCTCGCGGGCTGCTGGCCACGACTCGCGCCGCTCTGGACGCCGGTATCGAAGCCTCTGTCGCTGGTGGTCGCCTGACCGATATCTCACACGCCGTGGAACTGGCAGCCATTGCCGGCGGCGCCACCGTGATCCGCGAGTACGGGGGGCATGGCATTGGGCGTGGGTTGCATGAGGATCCACACATCCTCAACTACGGACCGCCGGATCGGGGTCCGCGCCTCAAGGCGGGACATGTATTCGCCATTGAGCCCATTCTCAGCCTGGGATCGGCCGATGTCGAAGTTGCCGCTGATGGCTGGACGACGATCACCACCGATTGCAGTCTGGCAGCCCATTTTGAGCATACCGTGGCTCTCACCGCCGACGGCCCCTGCATTCTCACCTTGCCGGCGGGGCAACCTGCGGTGGGCGTGCCCGTTTGAAAATCACGTTCCTCGGCACAGGCACGTCGGTCGGTGTACCCCGAATCGGCTGTGAGTGTCCTGTGTGCACCTCGACAGATCGGCGCAACAAGCGGATGCGCTGTTCGATCGTCGTCGGATATTTTGAGCATTCCATTCTCGTAGACGCCGGACCGGACCTGCGCACGCAGGCACTGCGCAACGACGTGCGCAATGTCGATGCCGTGCTCTTCACACACGGGCACGCCGACCACCTCCATGGCCTCGATGACGTGCGCGCCTATTGCTTCGGACGCGACGAGCCCATCCCCGTCTATGCCGACAGATCCACTCTCGACCGTATCACGCGCGTCTTTGACTACGCCTTCGACTCCGCATGGGCCGAGGCGGTGCCGCGTCTGTCGCTGAATCTCATCGAGGGCGACCTCGAACTTTTTGGCCTGCAGGTCCGGCCCATCCCCGTCATCCATGGCCGTCTGCCGGTACTCGCCTTCCGCTTCGGACGCTTCGCCTATGTCACCGATTGCAGCGAGATCCCGCAGGAGAGCATGGACCAGTTGCGTGGTCTCGACGTTCTCGTGCTGGGCGCCCTGCGCCACAAAGAGCATCCCACCCACTTCACCATCGAGCAGGCTCTCGATGTTGTCGAGGAACTGAAACCACGGCACACCTATTTCACCCACATTGCCCACGAACTCGATCACGACGAAACAAACGACTACCTCCCCGACGACGTGGAACTGGCCTACGACGGCCTCGTCATCGACGTCGCCTGAACGCTTCGGGCTTCGCCCTCGCGTTCCTGCGGTGATTCTGCCGTAGACTGAAACATGAAAAAACAACGGCGCCGCTCCCTTTGAGGAACGGCGCCGTTTCTGTGTAGCAAATTCCTGTCAGTTCAGGTCGTCAGCCAGCAGCCTCACCCATGGAGTTTGGCGCAGTTTGCCAACCAGAACCGATCGTCACCCAGCAGCCTCACCCATGGAGTTTGGCGTTGTGTGCCAAACTCCCAAAAGTGCTGAGCGCAGTTTGCTCAGCACTTCGACCACCCGCAGTGCTTACACGTCAGGCAGCTACCCTCGTGGGCGACGCTCGAACCACACTCGGGGCAGGTCACCATGGTCTTGGCACCACCGTTGCTGACGGGCGGCGGTGTCTTGCCGCCCTCTTCATGCGTATGCTCCGGGATCTGCGTCAGGCCAGTGCCGGACTCGCGGCGCTTCACATACCGTTCGAGGGCGCGACCAATCGCATCGGGCGTCGACAGAATGAGCTCGCCCCCCTCCCAGACCGGACTGGGGCCGGAGATGCCCTTCAACTGGCTGATGATCTCCTGCGGGTCAATCCCGGCACGCAGGGCCAGGGACATGAGCCTGCTGATCGCCTCCGACTGGGCCGCCGCATTGCCACCGGCCTTGCCGATGGTACTGAAGATCTCACACAATCCCTCTTCGTCTTCATTGATCGTGACAAAGATGTTGCCCTCACCCGTCCGCACGCGTTCGGTGACGCCCCGCGTAACAGCCGGACGCTGACGCGGGTGCAGACCAGGCCGCCCCCCGCGTGCTGCCGGCTCGGCGGCGGGCGCTTCTTTTTTGTCTGACTGCAGGATCCCCTCGCGACTTCCTTCACGGTATACGGTGATACCCTTCAGTCCCTCCTTGTAGGCGGTGACATAGATGTCAGCCACCGTCTCCACCGAGGTGTCTTCGGCAAGGTTGATTGTCGAGGAGATGGAACTGTCCGTGTAGCGCTGAATGACGCCCTGCATCTTCACACGGAAATACGGATCGATGTCATGTGATGTGACAACATGATCCGGCAAGCTCTCGTCACCACCGTAGAGGTCACGCACAAGAGGATGGTAGACCTTGTAGTCCCGGAAGCTCTCGCCGTCCGCCTGCTTCACACGACGTGTGTAACTGGTGCAGAATATCGGTTCAACGCCTGAGGAAGTCTGTGCGACGATGGAACCCGTGCCCACGGGAGGCACGGTGATCAACGTGGAGTTGCGCAACCCATGCTCGCGGATACGGTCCTGCATCTGCTTGGGCAGGCTCTGAATGAACTTGCTCTTCGACACGCCCTCCCAGTCGAAAAGGGGAAAGGCCCCCTTTTCCTGTGCCAGATCGATCGAGGTCTCGTACGAGTAGTAACAGATGGTCTGCATGATCTTCTCGACAACATCAAGGGCCTCGTCGGTGTCGTACTTCAACTCCATTTTGACGAGCGCGTCAGCCAGGCCGGTAATCCCCAGGCCCACACGACGGTCCGACGATACGGACTGTTCGATCTTGTCGAAGGCGTGGTTGGGCATGTTGTAGTCGATGACATCGTCGAGGAAGCGTGTCGCCACCCGAGTTGACTCGGCGAGGTCTTCGTAGTCAAACGTGCCATCATCATGTACAAACTTGAGCAGGTTGAGATTGCCCAGGTTGCAGGCCGTGTACGATGCCAGGGGCTGCTCGCCGCACGGGTTGGTACTCGTCAGCGGGTTGGCGTACTCGACGTTGTGGTACTCCTTCATCGTGTCCCAGAAAATGATGCCGGGCTCGGCGCTCGAGTGTGCGTTGGTGATGATCTTGTTCCACAGATCACGAGCCCGCACCGTGTGGTGCACCTTGCCACCAAATCGCAGATCGAAATCGGTGTCGTCCATGACGGCCGCCATGAACTCATGGGTAATGAGCACGCTGATATTGGCGTACTGCACCTTCGTCCGATTTGCATCGTTCTTGATCGTGATGAAATCCTCGATGTCCGGATGATCGACGCGCAGGGTCAGCATCAGCGCCCCCCGGCGGCCCGCCTGCGACACCGCGTTTGTGCTCTCCGACAGAAGATTCATAAAGGCGGTGCAGCCAGGTGATGAATCGACCGTGGCGTTCACCGGAGCCCCCTTGGGGCGCAGGATCGACAGGTCCGTACCGACGCCGCCGCCGGTGCGGTAGACCATAGCCGACTCGCGCAAGCAGGCGTAGATGCCTTCGAGGCTGTCCTCGAGGATGGGAATCACGTAACAGTTCGACAGGGTCGGCTTGCGCTGCGCCTCATCGCGGCCGGCGCCGTGCATGACACGCCCGCCCGGGATGAACTTGAAGTCGATAAGCAGGGAGAAGAAGCGGCCGTACCAGGTTTCGGCGTCCTGCTCGACGGAAGCCATGGCACGGGCAACACGGTCCCACATCTGCAGCGGCCCCGTTTCACCAGGCGCCAGGTACTTGCTGCGCAGCACATCGATCGCCAGATCATTGTCGCCGTAGTAGGTCTCGGCATCGGCCGCCTTGCGCAGGATCTCATCATGACCGTTGCGCTGGTAGCCGTTCCCCTCCAACTGGCTCAACAGGTCCTCCAGACGATGGACTGCGGGGCGTTGTGCCGAAGCCTTGGCGATTCGGGAACCCGGTGTTCTTGCGGCCCTAGACGATGAAGTAGATGATGATGTAGACGCGGAATCGTGATGCTCTGACGACATGTAAAACCCTCCCTGACGGGCGAAAAAGCTCCCGGACCGGCTGCCCTGCGGGGGGTGGTCCGGAAAATCGGAGCTAACGTTCTGTAAATAAAGGAAGTTGAGCCGGGGAGAGCGGTACGACCTAAAGGCCGAAACCACACGATGCCCGATGTGCCCCCGTGCCAGCGAACACACAACATCTTGTGGCCCTCACGACAGCGATGCGAATATACAGGCCCTCGAACAGCGTTGTCAAGGAATTTGGCGTCTTCACAGGCAGTAGCCCGAAAACCGTAAAAAAGAGCCCTCGCGCCCCGCGAAAAGGGGACTGCAAGGGCTCGCAGAATAACTCGTTCGGGACCCTGCCGGAAGGCCCCAGATATTCGTGGCGATTGCCGAGGTCTAGTTGGCCAGTTGCTCCAACTCGCGGACAAAATCCTGGCGATCCTTGAACTGCCGATAGACCGATGCGAAACGTACGTAGGCGACGTCGTTGAGGGCCTTCAGGCGCTCCATCACCACTTCACCGATGTGGTGACTGTGCACTTCCTTTACGGCACGATTGCCCAGATCTGCCTCGACCTGGTCCATCAACTCCTCCACGTCGTCGGTGGAGACATTCGTCTTGTAACAGGCCAGTTCGATCTTCTTCTGCAGCTTCGGCCGATCGAACGGTTCGCGAGTGCCATCGCGCTTGATCACGGTGAGTGGCGCATGCTCAATGTATTCGTATGTCGTGAACCTTTGACTGCAGCCAACACATTCACGTCGACGGCGGATGGCCTGGCCATCACGACAGGAGCGTGAATCGACCACCTTGTCATCCTGATTGTTGCAATAGGGACAGCGCATGTTCGTTTCCGACCTCCGAGAGAACCCCGGGGGCGGGGTTCGGGATGCTGCGGGGAGTGTCGTGGGGCGGTCATCCAGGAAACCCTGGGAGGATGGACAACCGCCCTTAAAGTAGTGGAAACACCTATATATGGCAACTTCGACTAATTGAGTTGGAAGCGGAAGGGCAGACTCACCCAGACTTTGACCGGTTTGTCGTTCTGAATGGCCGGCGTGAAGGTCCACTGGAGGGCGGCCTTTCTGGCCTCCTCGTGAAACACTTCATTGCCGTGTATTTTGCCGATCGCTTCCACCCGGCCAAGCTTGTCTACGAGGACCTCAACCACAACCTGACCCGTGATACCCGCCTTGCGGGCGATCTCGGGATACTCCGGCGCGGGATTGTTGATGGGTTCGGGCCGCTTTTCAACCCGCCAGATTTCGACGATCTCTTCTTCTTCCTCTTCGAGATCGACATCCCCGGTCAACTCGGAGAGCGGCGGCGGTGTCGGCAGGTCCTCCAGACCAAAGTCGAGTTCCGTCTCCATGATGGTCGCGTCATCCGGGATATCGTCGCTCCGTGAAGCAATCGGGATGACCGGTCGGGGGGGTGGTGGCGGCCGACGCTCCTGGCGCGTCTCAGGGATGTTCTCGATCTGGATCACCACCCTCTCGGTCTTGTCGTAGGCCTGGGCGTCGAGATCCGGGAACAACAACACCAGTGCCAATAGTGCGATACTGGAAATCCCGAAGCAGGACCAGAACGTTCTGGAGTACTGGCGGCGCAGATCAGCCTCGGGCGCCTTCAGGCGAACCAGATCTGCCGGTCTTGTAAGCGGCATCAGGAGTCCCTCTCGCGATCCGTGGCGAAATTGATGCGCAGCGCCTCGACCTTGCGCAGTTCCTGGATGACATCAGAAACCACACCGAACTCGGCACGACCGTCAGCCTTGAGCGACACGATCAACCTCGGATTGGCGGTCAACTGGGCATGAATGATCACGCCCACCTGGTCGAGAGGAATATTCCTGTCATCAATGTTGATGGTGCCATCGGCCCCGACCCAGACGCTGGTCACGTGCCGCCGCATCTCCAGCTTCTCGATCTTTTCCGCCTCGGGCAAATCCACTTTCAGCCCGCGGTAGCGCACGAACACGGTGGACACCATGAAGAACACGAGCAACAGGAAGGCGATATCAGCCATCGATGCCGTTGGCACAGTGGCGCCAACGCGAGACTTGCGGGCGAATTTCATGGTCTCTTCAGCCCCCTTCCGGCTCGGCAATGGAGATGCGTGTGGCGCCGGAAAGCTTCAGTTCATCGAGGACATCGACGAAGATCCGATACGTGGCACCCCGCTCGGCTTTCAGGGAAACGATCAGTTTGTCGTTGGCCGACAGGCGCTGTTCGATGCCAGCCCTCAGGCTGGGGAAGGGAACCATGGTGAGTTGCTCATTCTCAAAAAAGGCGATCTGGTCCTGCGCGTTGATCCACACGTTACAGATGTTCTTCTCGCGGACTTCCTTGGTTTCAGCCACGGGAGGCAGATGCAGGGACAGCCCCTTGTCCTGATTCATCGTCGTCGTCACCAGAAAGAAGACGATGAGCAGGAAGGCAATGTCCGCCATGGACGATGTGGGGATCTCAGCAGGAACGCGGTTCCGGCGCTTGCCCAGGTTCACGCCAGCTCCTTGGCCTTCAGTTCCATTTCCGTGAGTACGTCGATAAATCCCGCCGTGTGCTCCTGCATGTCCGCGATGATCTTGTCGATGCGGGAGGCAAAGAAGTTGTAGCAGAACTGAATGATGATGCCCACCACGAGACCCGCAGCCGTGGTGATCAGGGCTTCGGAGATGCCACCGGCAACCAGAGACGGATCCACGTCTCCGGCAACCTTGATCGCCTGGAAGGCGCCGATCATGCCGCTCACCGTACCAAGGAAACCAACCATCGGTGCCAGATTGGCGACCGTCGACAACCACACCATACCACGCTCAAGAAAGGCCATCTGTACGGCGCCGGCGTTCTCGATGGCCTTTTCGACATTGTCGACGCCACGATGCATGCGCAGCAGGCCGGCGTGGATCACGCTGGCCACCGGACCCCGCGTCTCGGCACACAACTTGGCTGCCTGATTTGCTCCGCCCGTGCGCATCGCCTCTTCGAGTTCGGCGAAAAAGGCAGTTGCATCGATTGCCGCCTGCGACAGGGTGTAGAGTCGTTCCAGGGCAATGGCAACGCCGAAGACCAGCAGGAAGGCGATGGGCCACATCGCCCATCCCCCGTCGTTAAAAAGCTCAACCATGGGAAGCCTCAGTCGGAGAGAATGAGAGTCAGAATGTGATCGTCAGGGTGTGATCGTCCGTATGATAGTCAGTATGATAGTCAGTATGACCGTCAGGGGTTGCTGGAAGTCGCGTCTGTCTCAGCTGCCGCCGTCCCTGCCGTTGCCGTGACCGAAGAAGGCCTTGCGCAATTTCTCCTCCTCCGTCTCGGGGGGGCGAATCTGCCAGATCCTCTGCTGCGCCACGGCGGCCCAGTTGGGATCCTTCAGGGCGATCTCGTACTCGGCGATCGCCTTGTCCTCGGGGGCCTCGTTGCGCATGAGCAGGTCACCATTGAGCACCCGCAGCTGTGCGTCAGCCGGCACTTGCTTGAGGCCGCGCTGCAACCACAGGCCCGCAGCCGCAAGGTCATCATCATTCAGGTGGATCTGAGCGATGGTGGCGACGGTTTCCAGATCTTTCGGCTGGCTTCGGGCCATGCCTTCAAGACCTTCAAGGCGCATGGCCGGATCACCAGCCCTGTCACCCAGTTCGGCAATCCGCACGAAATGAGAATAACGACTCGAAGAATCGATGCGGGTCAGGGTCTTCAACGTGCTGCGCGCGCCCTGATAGTCCTGCGTCGCGATCTGCAGTTCCACCATCTTCGCCAGTGACTCGACGTTGCTGGCTCCGCCCGTGCTGTCCAGCTTCTGCCGCCACGCGATCGCGTGCGCCGCGTCGCCCTGATCGTCGTACATCATGGCCAGCAACTCGTAGAGTTCCTGCTGCAAGGCCTTTGGCGTCGCCGCATCCGTGGCGATCGCCTCGTAGTGCCCGATGGCGGCGTCGACATCGCCGGCGCGCCGCGACAGATCGGCTACGGTCCGTCGGTACTCCCGGTACTTGTCATCCTTCGGATCGGCTGCCACGAGTCGGCCGAGATAGAGCCACGCTGTATCAGGCTTGCTCTCGGCCGCGTAGACCTGAAACAGCAGCAGATTCGTGTTGGCATGATCAGGCTTCAGGGCAACGGCAGCCAACAGCGCCTCTTTGGCCGGCTCCTGCCGACCGAGGGCCAGATGGGCGCGGGCGATATAGTAGTAAGCCAGGTGGTAGTCGCTCTCGAAGCTGAGCAGGGAGGTGTAGTACTTGACCACGTCCTCGTGATCACTCTTGTCACGAGCCGCCTTGCCCAGAAACTTGTATTTGCGCACGGAATCAGCGGCGGCCCCCTCTGCCATCGTCTGCGTTGCTGCCAGAGCGACAAGAAAGGCGGCGACCGTCAGGAGCGGGAAGCGGGTGCGTCCAGTCATCTGGTTATCTCATCCATGGTGAGCGGGCGGTCAAGTCCCATTTTCAGTTGAAACGCACAGACTCGCGTGAGAGTGTCAGATCGCTTTTGCGAGCTGTTTGATACCGAGTTCGGCTTGCAGTGCTTGTCGAAGCA
>JAQCJA010000060.1 GCA_027593305.1 bacterium | reverse complement strand
CCTGTCCGGTGACTGGCACACAACGAACTACGAAGCTGGTGATACCCTCATCTTCAACAGCCTGCTCGCACACCGCGCTCTGCCCAATGAAACCGCAGATCGCATGCGTGTGTCCCTCGACAACCGCTACCAGTCCGTGCACATCCCCATTGCCGAACAGATGCTGACGCCGCATCTATCCGGCGTCGCGCCGCTGAGCTGGGATGAGGTCTACGCAGACTGGAAGAGTGACGAACTTCAGTACTACTGGCAGGCCTTCGACCTCGACGTGATGGCCAAACAGATGCAGTGGATCGATCAACTCAACGCCGAGGCGCTGGAACGCGCTGCCGGTGGTGATGCCCATGCCGCCCACCACCTGCGTCGCCTCGTGCGCCGCGAACCACAAAGTGATCTCGGTCGGCGCGCCAGCAGGGCCCTCGAAGCAGCCGGACTCCTGTAGGCCGCGTCCCTTAGGCCTGACGCAGTACTTCACCCACACGTTCGGCAACCTGCAGTTCCTGACCATCCTCCAGATGCTGGGGCGTAAGCCAGATCGCACCGTGGGCCACGTCAGCGAAGACGGCAACCATCGGATTCCCACCCTCCAGCATTTCGTCCAGCTGCTGGATCGTACGACCGACAACGGCCTCATCAATCGCCACTCGCGTCCGTGGGATACACAGGGGCCGGCCGCCACGTTCCGGCAGGTTGACCTCAGCCTGCACGCCGTCGATGCCCAGCAGGGCATCACGCATACGCTCTGCCATGGCCTGCCAGCGTGCCATACGGGCCGCTTCATCCTGGCCGGCAAAACGGCGCAGGGCTAAGACGAGACCGACAAGCTGCTCCTTGCTGACCTTCAGCGGCCGACCAATCCCCGGGTTGGGGAACGCCTGCGCTCGTGCCGCCGCCACCCATTTTGCCCTGCCGCAGAGAATCCCTGTGTCGTTGGGTCCGGAGATCTCCTTGCCGCCGCTGAACAGGACGATGTCGCCTCCTGCCGCATAGAACGCATTCAGATTGCTCACGGGCGGCAATTCCGCTGCCGCATCGACAATGACGGGAATGCCGTGGGCGTGGGCGACTTCGGCGACGTCTTGCAGCGGCAGCGCCGGCCGCGGATCGAGCACCACGTAGAACACAGCCGCTGTATCGGGTCCGATCGCCGCCGCAAGTTCTTCGCGCGTACAGCCCCGGGCGCCACCGACCTCGACGATGCGGCCACCGGCGACACCGATGGCATGATCAAAACCGATACGGTGTGGCACTTGCGCCAGGATCTCCCGTCGCGGACCCACATGGGGTACGGCACGCATCTTCTGCCGATCCATGCCGGTCAACACCGCCGCCGTTGCCAACAGAATGCCACCGGCCGTGCCCGTCGTCACCAGCCCTGCCTCGGTGCCGGTGAGTCGGGCGACTTCGCTGCAGGCCCACTCCAGCAGTTCCTCCATGACGACGAAGGAACGGGCCGCCTCGTTCATTTTTTCTATGACGTCCGGGTGGATCAGGGATCCCCCCAGATAGGTCATGCTGCCCGACGCGTTGAGCACACGCCGCATACCGATCTCGTCGTAGATACTCACTTCGACGCCCCCCCCTTGCCTGGTGGCATGATGAGTCCTTCGGGGTTGCGCACGCCGTAATCTGGCGGCAAAGTGCGCCAGTCGGTGCCGGTGCGCCCGTTGAAGTCCCACATCAGTTGTCCTTCCAGCAGCGTCAGTTCGCAGCGCAGCCGCTGCTTGCCTTCGACGCGGCCCTGACGCACGTCCAGAAAGCCGAAGTCCCCCTCCATCACGTTCAGCGCTGTCACATCTGCCACGGCACCGATGCTGAGATGGCCCAGTTCCGGATGACCGATCTCGCGCGCCGGGTTGATCGTCGACTCCCGGACGATCTCCTCCAGAGGCAGGCCGATGGCGAGAAACTTGGACATGACGTTGGTCATATCCTGCATCTCATCGTTCATGCAGAACGTGTGCAGATCGGTGGAGATCGAATCGGGGTAGAAGCCCTGTTCAATGGCCGGCACGGCGTTGCGCCAGTAGAAGCTGCCGCCGCCGTGGCCGACATCGAAGATGATGCCGCGCTCGCGAGCCTCGTACAGATACTTCAGGACCTTGCCGTCGGCACCGATCCACGGCACATCGCCGAGAAACATGTGGGTCGCGATATCACCGGCCTGCATCCGTTGGGTCACCAGTTCGTAGAACGGCCGCTCCCGTGGGAAAAGGCCAAAGTCGACCATGCTTGGTTTGCCCAGGGCCTGCCCCGCCTCCAGCATACGATCCACCGAGATCCATTCCGGTCCGTGGTAGTGGGCCGTCTTCATGCCGACGATCACATCCTCGTGGGCCCGTGCCATGGCCACAGCGGGCTCCACCTTCATGTCAGCATGGTTCTGCTCCATGTCATTGGATGCCATGCCCATGCCGACGATGTTGAGGAACGCATACATACGCGTGTCAAAGCGGTCGAGCACTCGATAGCGAAAGTCCTCGAACAGCCGACACCCTGCCGATCCGGTGTCGACCATGGTCGTGACGCCACTGCGAAAACTGAAGCCGTCGGGCAGGATGGACTGATCGCCGGCCCAGGCATTGCGGAACCCGGAGGTGGCGAACATGTGCGTGTGGATGTCGACCAGACCAGGTGTCACCACCAGGCCCGTCACGTCGATCACCCTGGCGGCACTGGCTGCGGGAATCTCCGTATCCACAGCGGCGACCTTGCCGGCAGCAATCGCCAGATCACGCGGGGCATCGATGTTATTGGCGGGATCGATGAGATGGCCACCTTTGAGCAGCAGGTCGAATTTCATGTACCTCTCCTACCGGCCCTGACGGCCGGCGATTGTGTCAGAAAAATCAACGAAGCCCCACATTTCGGGAATGTGCATATTGATGGCGCCCTGCGGTGACCACACCCAGTTGTCGCAGGGGATGCCCTCCCGCCGCAGATAACCGCCCTTGTGGTAGTCGAACTCGTACTCGACGCGCGAAAAGTTGACCCTCCAGGCGGCCCCCGCCTTTGGCGGGCAATCCGTGCCGGCGTGCTCGGCCATGGCTGTCCATGGGATGGCGACCTCCACCGTCCAGCCACGGTCCACATCATCGGCGCAGTTGACCGTGCCGTCCACCTGCACGGCATGGCGGATGCCGATAAAGTCCCAGTCATGATCCGCCTTGCCGCCCTTGTTGTACGCCTTCGGCAGGTACAGGTCCCATACGGCATTCAACGCATTGATCTCGAATTCCATGTACTGTTCGGCGTCGCCATCGGGATCGATGAAGATCTCGAAATCATTGTCGTGACAGATGATGGAGTCTCGCTTCGTCAGCGTGCCCCAGACATGGGGCTCTGCCATGTCGGCGCCGAAATAGAAATAGTCGTCATCCCACAGCATCATCACACGTGTGCCGAAGCGGGGCAAAGGCCTCACGTCCCCTTCGATATCAACGAACAGATCCGTCCACGGCGCGCTCTTCCATGGCGCGTCCGTCAGGTGCCCGTCGATTTTCAGGGGTTCGGCGGCACGATAACACGTGTAACGCTTGGGTTCGGCAGACATGTCGCTCTCCTTGTACGGCGTCAGCGAGTCAGCACAACACGACCCGTCGCATGAAAACCAGCATCGGTTCGCAGATGATAGAGATAGATACCGCTGGCTGCGCCCTGGCCCTGATCGTCACGAGCATCCCAGCGGGTCGTGTAATGGCCGGCGGCAAGATTCGACGGCGGCGTCAGGACGCGAACGCGTTGCCCCAGCATGTCATGGATCACCAGATCGACAACGGCTGCCATTGGCAGATCGAAAGCGATCGTCGTCGTCGCATTAAACGGATTCGGCCAGGCCTTGAGCAGGGCGAATGCTCCCGGCAAAGCTTCATCCACAGCGGCGGCGACGGCCGTCGCTGGCTCCGCATCGAGATAGGAACTGAAGTCGACGGCCCCCACGAGCAGACCGGCGATGGCTGTGCTGTCCGTCGTTCCCCAGTAGTTGCTCTGTGCCGACAGCAGCACGCCACTGCGATTGTCGATGGCTGTTGTGTTAGTGATGAATGTGTTGCCCACAATCGACTCCGGTACCGGCGTACCGCTCACCCGCAGGGCAGTGACGTTGCCGGAAAACGTGTTGCCCACGATCTGTGGCACCGATCGGTCCGCGAGCAAAGCGACAGCGGAGTTCTCGAAGTCATTCGCCCGCACCGATGCGTGCGTCACGTTGTGCAGTTCCAGGCCATTGCCGGAGAAGTAACTCATCTCGATCGCCGGAAAACCACCGTCCACCGTGAGCCCCACGCCGACATTGTTATCGAAATGGGTGGTCCAGATCTCCGCCACGGCAGCTGACAACCGGACACCGGCTGCAAGGTTGCGTGCCACCCCGACTTCCTCGAAGACGATACGTTCGGCACCCGTAGCCCGCAGGCCATCCTCACGGTTGCCGGTCACACTCGATCCGTGTAGCTCGAACACCCCCAGCCAGTCATCCAGATCGATGCCGTGCCGGCGGTTGCCGTCGATTGTTGAATTCCACAATTCAATACGTTGCCCGCGGCCACCTGCCGCGACAATCCCTGAACGGGGATCAGCGGCATCGAGCACGCCATTGCCGGTGACGCGGGAGTCGATCATCTGCAAGGCAGCGTTGCGCACGGACAGGCCCTCGCGGCCATTGCCCTCCACCAGACTGCTGCGCAGGACCATGGTGCCCGTGCCGCTGACTTCTACAGCATTTGTTGTGATCGTGCGCAGACTCACACGATCCACCGTGGCAGTGCCGGACTCGGACAACGTCAGGCTCAGTCCCGTGACGAGACGCCGCAGTTCGCTGTCGGCAAGACGAAAGGCGGTCGATACCTGGCCGACGAAGCCCGCCCGCGCCTGCGTCAGCGTCAGACCCTCAGCGTCGACCCGGGCCCCGTCAACCAGTTGCACTCCGTACCAGAGATCTGCAGGGTCGGAGGAGTCCACGGTAAAAATCGACGGTGCCGCACCGGTACCACGCACAATGAGCCCGCCCTCGACGATGAGTTCGGAGAATCCCGGACTGCTGCCGCGAAGCGACAGATCCTGCGCGGCGAACCGAACAGTGGCCCCGGCATCAACGAACAACTGGGCATCGACAGGTACGATGACGTCCCATGGTATTCTCCGCGTCCCGCTCCAGGTCGTTTGCCCCGCCGGCAACCTTGCACGGATCAACCCCATGCGGGACCCTTCCAGGATGAGCGTGCCCGCCTGCAGCGCCGCCTCCAGGCCGGAACTGCCTGCACCAGGCAGCAGTACACCCAGCCACTGGGGTCCCGTGGAGTTCTGTCGGGCAATACGCACGGGATTGGCCAGCGTGCCTTCGACGACGAGATCGCCGTAAACGAGCAACTCGCCACGGGTCGTATCGAAACCTGCCGAGCGTGTGTCCCCGGCGGCGAAACGCACCTCGGTGCCAGCCGCCAGAGTCAGCGTGGTGCCCGGCTCGATGATCAGGTCGCCGTCCAACGGCATGCTGCCCGACCAGGTGGTGTCTCGCGAGACGTTGCCTGACAGGGGCTGTCGCAACAGAACATCGAGTCCCATGCGACCATTGCCGAGGGGCGTGATGTTGTCCAGGACAAGTCCGAGGGCTATCCCGCGGCGCCCGCCGGCGTGGGCCCGGGCGCCAGGGTTTGTGTCCCACGCCAGTCGGCGGAAGCGGACCCCGTCAAAGGGATCCGTCCCATCCCCCTCATTGCCATTGTGCAAGGCGGCATAGGCTGCATCGCGGGCCCAGAAATCGAGATTGTCACCACCACCTATGGGATCGGGCTGCTTGCCGGGGAACCCGATATCGCGGAAAAGGCCGTCGGCGCAGACGAGATCCACCTGTTTGTGATGTTCTGCGTCGTTGTCGGCCCGCTCATCCACGTGCCAAACAAGCAAACCGCCACCCGGTATGTTGCGATTGTAGAAGCTGTCGGTCGCCTGACGGTTCTCCACGAGGAAATACTCGTCAAGCGTCAGTGGAATCTTCAGTACCCGACCACCACGATCGATGGGTTCCAGCACGAGCCCGGTACGGCTGTCCGTGATCACTTCGAGATTCTCGTTGTCCGTCCCCAGCCAGCCCAGTTCAGCCAGCGACCAGGCGCTGAAGGCATTCGGGCCATTCTCAACACCCCAGCCAAGGGTGCCCAGCCCCATGAGCCCCCATTTGCCGATCCCGGCGGAGTCTTCCACGGGATCGAGTTGTCCGTCTGCCGTCACC
Source organism: bacterium (assembly GCA_027593305.1). GTDB lineage: Bacteria > Latescibacterota > UBA2968 > UBA8231 > UBA8231 > UBA8231. The sequence continues at coordinate 8,412 of JAQCJA010000060.1, read as the reverse complement.
GAAGACTGGTCGAACAGATCGGTCAGGCCGAGAACGTGGCCGAATTCGTGACACATGGTGGCAGCCGTTACGGTGAATACGTGGCCCCTCTGCGTGGTGCCACCAAAACCGGAGAACTGGTTGCGCACACGGATGACGCCGCCATGGGCGGCGGCGTCATCCGACAGGAAGTCCGTATTCAGGCCAAGGCTGGCCAGACCTGTAGCACCGCCGATGAGAAAGTCGCGCGGCACGGTGAGCAGATTGATGAAAACGATATCGACATAGCCATCGTCGTCTCCCGAATTCGGCACACCGTCGGGGCCATCGTTGTCGAACCGCCCCATGTCGACATCGGCGTCGGCCTGCTCGAGAATTTCGCGATTGAACCTGGCGAACTGTCCCAGTGTACCGGGTGTTCGGGCCAGGTAGGCCGCCGCCGGCAGGCGCGAGGCGTAACGCTTCGGCAGGACCTCGCCACCCACGCGTAGTTGCCCGCCGGACATCTCGTTGTAGAAGTGGGTGAAACTGCCTTCGACACGCGGATTGAACAGGTCATCGGCCCAGGGAGGTTTGCTGACATCCCCCGTCGCTTCGTCGGCAAAGCGCGCGAAAACGACCATCGCGTTGTATGTGCCCTTCGTCGAGCCACCCTGTGCCGCAGGGCTTTGGGTTGACCGGGCACCGGCGCCACCGGACAGCAGTCCGAGAACAGTACAGCACACAAGCCAGCGCGGTATGGGAGACCGGCCAGGCTGCGGCAAATCAGCCGATGAGATCGAAAGCGGAGCGGTTGAGCGTGCTCAGGCCGAAGCCGCCGGCCGTGCGATTGGGATTGGCCGCGCTCAGCAGGCTGCGACTGGATCTGTCGTTGCTGCGCAGGTTGCTCTGCAGCCCGGCGCGCTGCGCGTTGGCTGCAGTCAGCGACGACAGAGAACTCAGGCCCGAAGAGGGTGACGTGTCGGATGTGTCACTGCTGCGCAGTGCATTCAAGGGGCTTGATGGGCGCACCTGGGCGCGCAACCGTGTGACAAGGCCCTGGCCAGAACTGGGCAGGTCGAACAAGGACGTGCTGCGCCGACCACCATCGGCCTGCGTGATCCCTGAACTGAACTGCTGGATCCCCGATGACGTATCGCGCAACGCGGACAGACTCTGACCATCCTGGACGCGGTTGGTTCGTTGCACGGAGGAGCGCCGACTGGCGGACGCAATGGCTGCCAGGCCAATCGTCACTCGTTCCGATCGCGCTTCGACGTTCGTCAGTGTCGATACAGGCTGGATGGGCGTCTGTTCCGCGGCGGCGGCAGCCCGGCGGTCGGCGACGGCCCGTGTGGCGGCGGCCGCTGCAGCCACCGTCGTTTGCGGAGCAGACTCAACCTCGATCGAGTCCTGCGCCGCCGGCAGCGCAATGGTGTCGGCAATCGGGACGATCGTGGAAGGTTCGGATTGCAGCGCGGAGACGGTATCGGAGGCCCTATCGGAGGCCCTGTCAGAGACACTGTATCGCTGCGTCAGGTTGGCAGCGAAGCGCGCAACGGGATTGGCGCCGCCTGCAGGCGACCGGCGATTGGCTGCCAGAGCGGCCAGGCCAAAGCGTCGATTCTGCTCTGAACTGCCCTCCAAGGAGGCAGAAGAATCTCTATTCCGCAGTTGACTGGCGGCTCGGGACTGGCCCGAAGAGGCATCCGAGTTTTTTGCTAATTCCAGCATATATCTGGCGTGCAGACAGTTACGTGCTTTGGAGGAATCCTATATGGATGACAATGTACAGAGGTGCCCCCCCGCCATCAAGGCATTTTTTTCCCTTTTTTCTAGCTCTGGCGTCCGCCAATCGGGGCCTCTTCAGGGGGCTGCCCACACTCTCGGATGAACGCCTGGGTTTCGCCTTCGTACGTCAGAAATGGATCGTCCAGACTGAGGTATTTCTCGTCTTCGACGTAGATGGAGTCCCAGTCGATGACGTAGCGTGCCTTGTGTCCTGCAAGGGAACGCATCACTGCTGAGCGAGCCCGGGCGCGCGTGTCTGTGGGAGGCTGATCGATGGCCATCTGCACCTGTGCGTCATCGACTATGCGGCGAACAATGCCACGGCGACGCAAGTCGTGATACAGGCCACGGTCAGGATTCAGGTTGTGGTATTCCAGGTCCAGTGACTGCAACCATGGATCGTTCCACTCGATCCCCTCTCCTGCCATGAAGGTTTCCAGCAGCCATTTCTTCGTCACCCAGTCGATGCGATCCACCAGCACCATGGGATCATGGGTCAGCGCGTCGAGTACCAGTCGCCACTCGTCGAGGACCCAATCACCCTCGTCGTCCTTGCCGCGCAGATAGGTCTCGGCCAGTCGCAGGTACTGTCGTTGGATCTCGAGGGCCGTGGTATAACTGCCATCCTCGAGTTGTACTTCCCAGTGAAAGGTGAGATCCCGTGAGACCTCACGAATCGCTTGCACCGGATCCAGCAGTCTGACATCGGGCACGATACGTTCTTCGAGCAATTCCAGCATCAATGCGGTTGTGCCGACCTTCAACGCCGTGGCGTACTCCGACATATTGGAGTCGCCAACCAACAGGTGCAGGCGGCGATAGAGCCCGAAGTCCGCAAGGGGTTCATCGCGGGTGTTGATAATAGCGCGGCTGAACTGAATCCACTGGTAGATCTCGGTGACGATATGATCCGCCCGTTGCGAGATCTGATAGGTCACTTCCCCTTCTTCGCCGCTGCCGTACTCAAAGATGTCGGTGTGGCAGCCGACGCGTCCCGAGCCGGAATAGATCTGCCGAGTGACGAAGAACGGCAGAATCGCCGGCAGCAGGACTTGCGAGAATGGCACGTCACGACGCACGAGATAATTCTCGTGACAGCCGAATGTGGCGCCCGTGTAGTGGTCGATATTGTTCTTGAAAAAAGCCGCGGTATCGGCCAGACCCAATTGCGCCAGGGCTCTCTGGACCATGACCTCGCCGGCCCGGTCCGAGGCGACCAGATCAAACAGTCCGCGACACTCGGGCGTCGCATACTCGACGTGTCCCATGTCGATATAGAAGCGTCCGCCGTTATACAGAAAGCCGCCATTACCGGGGGGTTCATCTCTGCCCCGATAATGGATATCGATGATCCCCAGACCTTCGCGATAGAAGACGGTATCCTTCGTCTTCACCGAGATAAAATCGGGACTCAGGAATGGGTCGGAGTCGGGCGGCATGCAGCCGAACTCGGTCTCGAGACCGTAGATACGGGTACGCATGAGTGCGGTCTGGAACGCGGGCGCTCAGCGGAACCGCGCCAGCGCTCCTTCGATATCGGCGGCGGGAAGCAAGCGGAACTTGGTCTTTTTCGGCATCCTTCGGTCCAGCACTGCCGCTTCGATGCGCCCTGACACGAGGGCATCGCGCACGGCAGTGGCCAGGTCGTCCTGGGTGGTGGGTGCTACCTCATCATCCTCACTGCTCTTGTCGGCCTCCCGCGCGGCGAATACACGACCGACAGCCCAGGCATCCAGGGCCCGGGCCAGTGCGTCCGTCAGTGATTCCCCACTTCCGTCGCGGCCTTTCAGGTATGCGAGAATCGCCGCCGCGCTGTCGACGGTGCCCGCCACCGCTGCCGCCGCCCCCGAGGGCGAGAAGGAGCCATCCGCGTCAATCGTGTAGAACGTTTCCAGTGGATCGGAAGGATCCAACTCGGTGACAATGACGCGGGCGATATGCGGGGATCGGAAGATCTCGTCGAAGGCGGCTTTCATCAACGGACCCAGACCAAAGGCGACCAGGCGCTGCAGGGAAACATCGCTCGCCGACAGGTTGAAAGCCTCGACGTGGGCAATATCGATGATCGCCTTGCGCAGCTTTTCGATGTCCGCCGGATGCCCGACGCCAGCGAAGGCCACCTGGTTATACACTTCAAAGACCTTGCGCGGCCCGGGCGTGGATGTCAGCAACAGCACGCCATCGGTGTAACAGACACCGACGACGGGGCTGGCGCCCTCGAGTTGATCGGCGAGATACTCGCGGCGATTGCGGATCGCCTCAACCCAGCGATAGGGTTCGTCCAGCATGCCTTCAGCCCCCTACCTGCAGATGCGCATAATGCGTCGCCAGATCCGCTTCGGAGATGTCGGTGATGCCGTCGCCGGTGACACGCATGACCTGCGGATAGATGGCTGCCGTTGACTTGAAGCCCCCGGTCGCTGTATCGAACTCGGCTGCCGTCTCCAGCATCTGCAGGACAAGGCGCAATGCTTCCGCCTCATCACGTTCGACGAAGGGACGCTCCCAACGATTGAGGAAATACAACGCGCCGCGGATGATGGGAGAACCGGAACCCGTGGTGCAGAAATCAACGGTCTCGAAGTTGGCCCCGAGAACATCGTAGAAGTAGATCCGGCCCCCCGCCTGGGGACCGTCCTTCTCGTGTGTTATGTAGATGGGAACGACGGCACCGATGCCCTGCATGGCCATGGGCAGATTGTCGCGCAGCAGGCGGGACAGCGTGCGCAGACGGCCATCGAGACTCAGTTCCTGCAACTGCGTGCGTCGGTAGTGCTGGAAGGAAATTTCCAGCAGGCGGGCGATTTCATAGGCATTGGCGGGAGACCCTGACAGGGCCAGCACGGACCGGTCGTCCACGGACAGCACTTTGGCGGCTCGATCGTAGACGACGACATTGCCCGCCGTCGCCCGTCGATCACCGGCCACGAGCACGCCGTCGCGGTAGCGTAGTGCCAGAATCGTCGTGCCCTCGGTGTGCATCCCGGGAGCACCGTTCTGCGCCACTGCTTGTGTCGCCTCAGCTGCACCGGGCAGCTGCCCCCGCTCCTTGAGAATGCTGAGGAAGTCGCCGCTGTCCATGCCTACCAAGCGGCTATTGCCCCGTGCGCTGACGATATCGCCGCGCCTGATCGGGGTCGACCTTGCGCATCCTGCGCATCAGGTCATCCGTATTCGGCCGCTCCACCTTGGGGCGACGGGGACCCGACTCTTCATTGCCGTCACCGCCGGTGTCGATCGGGCTTTTCGGCCGTGGCACACGGTCACGCATTTCCTGATTCATGGTGTCTCCTTTTCGGTTGCCAGAGATGTCAATGCGGCAAGCAGATCCTGCACCGTAGCAGCCTGATCCAACCGGGTGTTGAAGATAGCCGCCGTGTCAACATCCACACAACTGCGCAGATCAACCGTGCGGATCGCCCCATCGATGTCGAACTCGATGCTGTCCCAGTTCAACGATCGCACCTGCGCGCCGAACTTCTCCAACACATGTCCCCGAAACCAGGCCCGCGTTCCCCGGGGAGGCGTGGTCAATGCTGCGGTGACCGCCATCTCATCACTCAGACGCACCACGGACGTGTCCTGCATGCCCTCCAGCATCAGGTACAGGCCCTCCTGCGGATCGACATTGTGGTACTCCAGGTCCTGACTCTGCAGCCAGGCCCGGTCTTCGGGGCGCCCCCAATCGAGACCTTCCGCATCGGCGAAACTGTCCAGCAGCCACTTCTTTGTGACCCAGTCACAGCGACCCACCAGTTCCATCGGGTCCGTCGCCAGCGACTGCAGGGCCACCTGCCATTCGTCGAGCACCCAGTCGGTCTCCTCATCCCGCCCGCTTACCTGGGCGCGTGCCCGCGCCAGATACGCTGCCTGCACGTCGAGGGCCGTCGTCGATGTGCGATCCGCCAACTCGACTTGCCAGCGTCGGTGGACATCACGACTGATGAATTTCACGGCCCCAATCGGGTCCGCCAGCTCCATGGGGGGTATGTTGCCTGCCTCCAGCAACTCGAGAACCAGTCGCAGGGCCCCCACCTTCAGCGCCGTCGCCCACTCGCACATGTTCGCATCGCCGATGATGATGTGCAGACGACGGTAACGAGCCGGGTCGGCATGCGGCTCGTCGCGGGTATTGACCAGCGGCCGGCGCGTCATCGTGTCGACGCTGGCAATGACCTCAAAGAAATCCGATCGCTGCGCCAGCTGGAACACGTTCTGGTCATGCCTGTGATCGACTTCTACCCCCACCTTGCCGGCGCCCGCGTAGATCTGCCGCGTCACAAGAAACGGCAGCAGCGCCGATACCACATCAGCAAAGGGAATGGCTCGCGGCAACAGGAAGTTTTCATGGCAGCCGTAGGAATGCCCCTCGAAGTCCGTGTTGTTCTTGTACAGGCGCACGGTGCCCCGTCCCCGTTCTTCGGTGCGACGGCGGGCGCACTGCAGCACAATTCGTTCACCGGCACGGTCCTGGGCGACAAGATCAGTCAGGGACAGGCACTCGGCGGTGCTGAACTCGGGGTGCGTATGGTCGTTGTAGAGACGGGCGCCGTTGTTGAGGATCAGATCGGACTTGAGATCTTTCAACGGGATCTTGCGCAGCCGATCGTGCTGCAGATGCTCCGTCTCATCCTTGTCCTGCAACAACTCGTCGACTTCGAAGCCGCGCATATCGAGACGCGGGTTTTCCAGGCCGTAGTCCCAGCGCGCGACGAAATCTTCGCGGCTGTAGCAGCGGATCAGTTCCATCGACTCGGTGACGACATCGAGATCATCGACGCCGTCGACCTGGATGCCGTATTCGGTCTCCAGGCCGCATACACGGCGCTCTGTCAAATGACCCTGCCAGCGGCAGCCCGGTCCCGGGCCTTTTCCGTGTGTGCCGTCTTGGGCTGCACGCGGACCACGTTCTCAGGATCGTAATCGAGCAACTTGAGCCAGTCCTCGACGCTGTCCGTCGGCGGGAAGACTTCGTTCTCGCGGTACTCGGCGCGAACCGCTTCGAGCAGGTCCTCCTCACGGACACCGGCCTGCTCGATCGTATTGTCGGCAATGACACGCTTGATGGCCGACTCCTTGGCACGCTGGACGATGTTGTCGATCAGCGCCCCCGAAGCCAGATCGCCGAAGTGCAGGCTTTCGGTGCGGCCGGAACGCAGCGCCACCTCGAGGAACTTGGTCTCTTCGGTCCGCGCGAACAGCGCCCGGGTGGCGGCGCTGATGAAGGCCTGTCGGGCCCCTTCGGCGCTGCCGTGCTCACGGACAGCGGCCGCATCCAGAGGCAGATCCTGTGTCAGGTAGAGACCGAAAATGTCGTGGGACGATTCCTGATTCGGACGGGCCACTTTGATCTTGCGGTCGATGCGCCCCGGGCGCAGGATGGCGGGGTCAATGAGGTCATGGCGATTCGAGGCGAGGATGATGACGACATCCTGCAGAGACTCGATGCCATCCATCTCCGTGCAGAACATGGGCACAACGGTATTTGCGATATTGTGACTGCGCGTGGAACGCCGTGTACCCAGGATCGACTCGGCTTCATCGATGAAGATGAAGGGCAGGAATCCCTCCTTGCGCTTCTGTCGCGCCTGGGTGAAAATCTCCCGCACCATGCGCTCCGTCTCGCCGAGCCACATGTTGAGAATCTCGGGGCCCTTGATGTGCATGAAGTACTCTTTGACTTCCAGGCCCTCTTCTTCGCGCAGATGCTGGACCAGGCTGTAGGCCGTCGCTTTGCCGATGAGCGTCTTGCCGCAGCCCGGCGGCCCATAGAGCAGAAATCCTTTGGGCGTCGAGTAGTGAAACTTCTCGAACAGGGCCGGATGCATGGCGGGCAACTCGATCGTGTCGCGGATGGCTCGGATCGCCTCCTGCTGGCCCCCGATACGCTCCCATGGCATGGGCGGAATATCCTCGAGGAAATGCTCGCGGCTCTCTTTGGACGGCAGTCGTTCGAGAGCAACCTTCATCGACGGATCGGTACGCACTTCGTCGCCAACCTTGAGGTCGACACCGATGAGCTCGGCCGCTCTCTCCAGGACAAAATCCGACGCTCCATGCTCGTTGCCGATCCGCAGGCGACCTTCGTCCAGTACGTCGGAGATCCTGGCAACCGGTCCCACGGGGGCATAACCGAGCAAGCCGACAACGGCGTAGGCCTCGTTGATCAGCACGCGCGCGCCGACCTTGAGATCCGTCGGCTGCACCCGCGGATCGATGTTGGCGTAGTACTCGGACCCACCAACAAAGACGGTGGCAATGCCGTCCTTTGGTGATCCGAGGAAAATGCCAACACGATTGGCCGGCGCCGTGACTTTCTCCAGCGCCGCTTCCAGTTCGACGAGGGCCCGGCGTGATTCGTGGTGGGCGATGTCGCGCTCCATGATCTGTCGGCGCAGCTGATAGAGCAGGGGCCGTGCCGGGTCGCGTTCCGGAAGGGAGAGCAGGATCTGGTCGACAAGGTGAATGGGCTCACTTTCCGGGCCGGGGTCGAATCCGGCCTGGGGACCAGGGAGCTCCCTGCCGCCAAAGACGGCGGCGCCGTCGGGGTCGTCGTAACGATCCTGTGCCATGATCGGGCTCCTGTCAGCTAGGCCTTAGGCAAGTGTGGTTTTCTGGGCTGGACTAGAATGAAAGACCGGAAAGACTTACCGTAGTTGGAGT
>JAQCJA010000059.1 GCA_027593305.1 bacterium | reverse complement strand
GGTGTCGCGTCCGTTGTATCGATCTCGATCAGCAGTCCTTTGTGCGTGAACAACGATTTGTCGACTTCGTCGACGAAACGTGTTTTCAGCGCCGGCACGTCCGCAGACTTGATGATCTGGTACTCGTGCGGATCGGCTGCCATACGTTGGCGGATCCTGTCGTCGCTGGCGGTGACGTGGATCAACACCAGATCCGGCAAACGTGCCTCCAGCACCTGCACCTCGTAGAGCCGCTGATGCCGATAGTAGTAGCGCGGATAATACGGATTATCTGGATCCTCGCCATACATCTCTGAATAGATCGCTTCTTCGATGTGCCAGCCACTGATCATCACGTGGTCGTAGTTGCGCAGCACCTCGACATGATACTGCAGCTGCATACGCTGCATCCGTTCCTTCACGTCGTTCGGATAGTGCACGTAGGCGGCGCGCGATTCGGGGCTGAGCGTTGCGTCGGGGATCGTGAAGTGGTCATCACCGTGGACCCGCAGACTGCGCTGACGGTAGTACGCCGTGAGCTGGTCGATCAAGGTCGATTTGCCGGAGTATTCGGTGCCGACGAAGACACAGCGCATGAGTGATGACCTTTCTCTCTCTGGTGGCCTGCGGACGGCGGGGTATATTCACCCCTCTGCGCAAGCGGAATGCTGCCAAGATAGGCAGGTTGTGCAGAGCCCGGCAAACTGACGACGAGGATCATGACCACATCCCGCACCGGCAGCACACCCCCCGTGGGCGTTCTGATCGCACAACTCGGTACTCCCCAGGCACCGACGGCGAAGGCCCTGCGGCCCTATCTGCGCGAGTTTCTTTCCGATCGCCGGGTCATCGACCTGCATCCGCTGAAGTGGCTGCCCATTCTGTATCTGTTCATTCTGACACGCCGCCCGGCGCGCTCGGCCCGTCTCTATCAGCGCATCTGGACAGACGAGGGGTCGCCCCTGCTGCTGTACTCGCGGGCACAGGAGTCAGGCGTTCAGGCTCGTCTCGGGGATGGCTTCCGGGTCATCGTCGGCATGCGCTACGGCAAGCCGGGGATTGATGCGGCCATGGCACAGTTCGCCGCCGAGGGCATCGAGCGCATCGTTGTGCTGCCCATGTTCCCGCAGTTTTCCTGCTCAACGACGGGCTCGATCTACGACGGGGTCACACGAGCCGCGTTTGGTCGACGCTGCCCCCTGTTCTTCGATCGCCGTCGACAGATGCCGACTCTGCGTTTCGTGCCACCCTACTACGACCATCCTGAGTACATCGAGAGTCTGAAAGTGATTGTCGAAGAGCAGGTACAGACACTGAAGCGCGCCCCGGACCGCTATCTCATCACATTTCACGGGATCCCCTTGCGTTATGTGGAGGAAGGGGACCCGTACCGCGATCAGTGCCTTCGTACCGGGCAGCTGCTGGCCGACGCTCTGGCCCTGCAACCGGAGCAGTGGGTTCAGGGCTTCCAGTCACGCTTCGGCAAGGAAGAGTGGTTGCAGCCGTACACCGAAGATGTGCTGGCCGAGCTGCCTGGCCAGGGCGTCCGCAGTCTCGTGGCGACCTGTCCGGGATTCACCGCCGACTGTCTGGAGACGTTGGACGAGATCGGCACCGAAGGGGGTGAGATCTTTCGCCATGCCGGTGGTGAACAGCTGCACCTGGCGCCTTGTCTCAACGCCCATCCCCGCTGGCTTGACGCCATGGCGAGCATCATCCGTAGCGAAGCCGCCGGTTGGCAGACGGATGGCGCATGAACAACGATTCTGTCCTGCATCCCTCCCAGGAGGCCCGACTGTTGCGCCTGGCACGGAGTCTGGTTGATCTGGGGCGCGGCCAGGTTCTGGTGCAACCGACGCGGCAGGCGGAGGGCTTCTGGTTTGGTGGCGGCAACGTCGTCCGTGACACCGATGGCAGTTTGCTGCTCCTGGGACGATATCGCGACGCCGGCGACAGCCGCACAGGTCTGGCTGCCGGACCCCGAGGGCGCGAACTGGTGCTGTGGCGTTCCACCGACAACGGACGCAGTTTCACCCGCGCCGTTTCCTGGTCCAAGGCCGAGATCGGTGGTGCCTCGCCCGTGCTCAGCATCGAGGGTGCAGCCCTGCATATAACGCCGTGCGGAGCTCAGGTGTTTCTGTCGACAGAGCGACAGCGGGCTTACCCGAAAGCGTTGCGTGCATTTCAGAAGCCCGGCACAGGTGTCTGGGCGATCGATCGCTTCGACGCCGAATCCGTCGCCAGCCTCGACGCAGGCCGCAATGTCCGTCGCATCCTCACCGGGGATGATCCCGCCTACCTGCACGTGAAGGATCCCAATCTGTCTCCGGGGCTGCATCCTGAGGAACGGTTGTTGCTGTATTGCACACATCCCTACAACTGGTCGTCGAGTGCCAGCGGCTGGGCCCGCATCGACGCCACAGGGGATATCATTGCATATGGGGATGACTTCTTCCCCCGAGGACCGGTCTGGGATGTCGCCGCCAGTCGCATCACCTGCCGGATGCCGGTGCCCGGGATCGGGGTTTTCGCCGATCTGCCGCCGCTGAGCCTGTATTCCTATGATGGTGCCGAATGCCTGCGGCCGCATGAAACGCACCACCAGGGCGTGCGGCGCCCGCGCGGGCATTCCTGCGAGGAACTGGGTGGGGTCGCCTGGGGCCTGGATCAGGATTTCCCTCGCGGCGTGCGGCGCCTCAGCGTCATGGCGCCGTGTTTCGTTTCACCGGCTGGCACGGGGTGCAACCGCTACGTGTCTGCCATAACCGACGACGATGGAATGTTTGCCATCTGGCAGCAATCGAATCGACGCAAGGCGCAGCCGCTGATGGGACACCGCCTGTCACCACGGCGACTGCGCAGCATTCTGGACTGAGGCTGGAGCCGTGTGGCACAAGTCCGGCGGAATATGTGCACCGATGCATCCCGTCGGCGCCCATCTTAAGCCGCCGTACTCCCACCACGCGGCTCTATGCGGAGGGTAGATCCGACGCATCGCCGTCGAGGCGTGCCGTCAGCCAGACCCTGATATCGCGCAGGCAGTCAGCATCGATCTGGTGGCCCATGTCATACTCGCGGTAGGTCAGGGCAACGCCGAGTTCCTGCAACAGCTCTCTGCAAGCGCGCGCCGCAGCGAGCGGAATCAGCGGATCGCCGCTGCCATGGGTCTGCAACACCGGTTTGCCGCGCACGGCGGCTGGCACCGTTGCCGGCATGGCTTGCCTGGACCACAGACCACTGAGGAAGGCGACACCGCCCAGGTCCTGTGGCCGTGCCAGCAGCAGACCGAGGGCCATGGCCCCTCCCTGACTGAAGCCCAGGACAAAGGTATCAGCGGCATCATTGCCTGTGTCTTGCTGCAGCGTCGTCAGCAATTGGCCCAGTTGCTGCACTGCAGCGTCGCCAGCTTCGTAGTCGACGGCAAGGCCGGTATCGGTGAACTCAATGGGAAACCAGGCGTAGCCCCCCATGTCGAGGCGCAGTGGGGCCCGTACGCTGATTACCTGCAGCCGCGGATCCAGATGGTCCGCCAAACCAAGGAGATCGGCCTCGTCACTGCCATACCCGTGCAGCAGGATCAGCATCGGGGCTCTTGCCTCGACCCTCTGGCGTGGTTCGCGCACCACCGTATGCAGCGGCGCAGCAGTCATTCGAGAATGATATTCCACGTGCCGGCGCGGGTGAACACCAGTGTTATGGCGTCCTCGTCAGCGGCAACTTCATGCACACTCGGGTTGGGGTACATCTTCTCGTTGCGCCAGACAGCCTCGCCGTTGACGCTGAGCGCCGGATGGCGACGGCCGCCACGATCCAGGATCAATTCAGTGCTGCCGTCCCCCTCGGTCTGCAATTGGAGCGTCGTGTGCATCTCTTCGTTCGGGTCCTCGGTTTTCCAGGACACCCGCAACAGCCCCCTGGGCGTCAGCAGTTCACTATGCGCCTGCGGCACCAGAGCAAAAGCCGGGTGCACGCGGCACCGCTGGAAGCCGGCTTCCAGTGGTGCCACCCCGAGCAGCCAGCGCACCAGCAGGTAATCGGGCCCCGGTGCCAGGCGATCTGTCTCTGCGGCGCGTTTTTCGCGCCACGTCCGTCCTGCACGATCAGCGATTCTCGACCACTGGTTCCTCACGACGTCCAGGGCCCGAATACTCTGGCCGACGCGCCACAGGCCATCGGCCAGAAGGAAGGACTGGCGCAGGTCACTCACAGGAACCACGCCCGCGGCACGCATGGCCAGGGCCATGCGGCTGGCCCGCGGCAGCGGTACCACACCGGTTGCAAGGACGAGAGCCTGGGTCAGTTGGCTGAAGATTCCAGCGTCGACCGAATCGGCATAGAGACCGAGATTGTCGCGCCAGCGTGTCTCGATGAGGCTCGCAAGCTCGCCGTGACGTTCCTGGCAGAGGGCCAGTGCATCCGCGTGTCCCAGAGTGCGGCAGAGGTTGGCTGCCGCCACGGCGCCGGCGGCGTGCTCGGCCAGATGTTGTGTGCTGCCTCGCGGGTCCGCAACAGCCGTCGCCGAGGATACCGCCGCCGGCAGCAGCATACGAGTGGTGTCCTCATCGCCGCACCACAGATGGTAGGCTTCGAGACAGACAGCAAAGGCTGAGGCAGGTGCCGAAGAGGGCGCCGGAGCACGGCCGCGCAACGTCGCCCGCGCTGTATCGGTGTGCCCCGTTCGGGTCGCATCATTCCACAGCAGCACAGTTACGCCGAGCCAGTCGCAGGCTTGCGGCGGCGGCGTGACGTGATACACGCCGAGCCGATTGTCCCGCAGCGATTCTGCACCGCAGGCCCAGGCTGCATCAAAGGCATCTCCCACCTCGAGTCGCGCCGATGCGGCAACCGAAACGAAACGTTCGCAGATCGCCAGGCGTTCGAACTGACATTCTTCACCAAAGCCGCTCAGGTGGACCACGGCGTAGCGCGCCCGTACCGGATGCAGGGCAAACCAGTCCTGTCGACCCGGACCACACACGTACCGCAGTCGCCGCTCGATACGACCCCAGCTTGTTGCCAGACCGATCTCAACAATGCCGCCCTGGCCGTCACGCAGGCGCAGATTGGGTACACCGGTGACAATGCGACCGAAGTCGAGGACGAAACTGAACCCACGTTCGGGCCGCGTCTGCACGGAGGCTGCCGGTGTCGGGCCGCTGAGCAGTCCGTCGCGATGTACGAACTTGCTGCTGCGCGGCTGCATGGCTGTGGGCGAGAATGTCAGTTCGCCGTCGGCGTGGGTCTCCTCGAAAGCAACAAACTCGCGGGCCTCAATCTGGCGCTCAGCGACGATGGGTGCGGTCCCCACGGGAGCCACATCCACCGTGATCACACCCTCCCAGGGGATGCCCGCCCGCCGCGGATCATCCAGCGCACTGAAGCGCTCATCCGCCTGCGATGTCGCTGGCGACGACGGCAATTCGAGAGCATGCCAGTGCAGCCCCGACTCAATGGTGTGGGCCGTTGTGCCACTTGCAGAAGCGGCCAGTTCCCCGTGAACAGCAAACCACGGTCGGCTTTGGCCGGGACCGCCGTCGATGACGACGACCAGTTCGTGCGTCCCCACATCCCAGTTGCCCGCCAGGTCACTCACGTACCACAGAGGGGACTCGGTAGCGGCGCCACCAGGTGCTCCGGCGACGCGCATGCCATCGATGTAGAGTTGGCAGGGCCCACTTGCGGCACAGGTCAGCCGACCATCGCGGCAGGGGCCGGTCAGGATCAGGGAGCTGCGCAGCAGGACGTAACGTCCGGCGTCGCTGTGCCATATCGATCGGTAGTTCACAGACGGTAGATCGCGATTGTCGGCCCTGCCGTCAAGGGAGACACCGATGGCGACAAATGAAAGCCCGGCCCCCCGAGGGGGGTCGGGCCGGTTTTTCTGGCGTTGCTGTCAGCTTCCGTCAAGGGCCAGTCGGTTGATCAGTCTGGCAGCCTCAGGGCGACGATGTCGGTACGGATTCCGTTGGGCGTGGCGCGGCGAATCATCACCAACGCCGTGCCTTTGGCCTTTTCCAGAGCTGCCTCGTAGTCGCGCACGGAGCGCACCTGTTTGCGGTCGATCTCGACGATCAGGTCGCGGGGGCGCAAGCCCGCGCGAGCCGCCTCGGAGGCCCGTTGCACGCGGGAAACCAGCACGCCGGACTCTTCCTCCAGACCCATTCGCTGAGCCAGTTCTGGCGTCAGGTCCTGGACGGTCATGCCCAGTTCCTGCGTCTCCCTCGGTTCACTGTGCCCGGCCGTTGCGTTGGCCTCCTCGAGAGAGGCAAGTTCTACCGTGTAGCTGCGCTCCTTGCCTTCACGCAGGATCTTCAGGTGCACCTTGGTGCCGGGTGGGGTGTGAGCGATCTGATTGCGCAGGGCTGCACGGTTGTCGGTGGGGTGACCATCCACTTCACGGATCACGTCATATGCCTTCAACCCGGCGGCAGCGGCGGGCAGGTCCTCCATCACCGACGTCACCAGGACACCCTTGCGCGAGTCGAGACCCAGAGCTTCGGCCATCTGGGCACTGACATTGTCGATGTTGATGCCCAGCAGACCGCGGCGGACCTCACCGTGATCGATCAGCTGCTGCATGATTTTGTCAGCCAGATCGACGGGGATGGCGAAACCGATCCCCTGATACCCTCCGGAACGGGAGACGATAGCAGTATTGATGCCGATCAGTTCCCCCGCCGTATTGACCAGGGCCCCGCCGGAATTGCCGGGATTGATGGCGGCGTCGGTCTGGATGTAGTCCTCGTAGTCCGTCAGGCCTTCGTTGGCGCGGCCAAGAGCGCTGATGATACCCGTTGTCACCGTGTGCAATTGACCGAAGGGATTGCCGATGGCCACGACCCATTCGCCGACATCCAGTTCGTCCGTATCGCCAAACACCAGGAAGGGCAGATCGTTGTCATCGGTGATTTTCAGCACAGCCAGATCGGTATTGGGATCGCGACCAACGACTACGGCTTCGAAAGAACGCAGGTCGGCCATTTCCACGACGATGCGATCGGCGACGGCATCGTCCCCACGACGGCCGCTGGTGATGACGTGGTTGTTCGTCAGGATGTAGCCATCAGGGCTGACGATGACGCCGGAGCCAAGCCCCTCCTGAATGCCACCCTCCTGCTCTTCGGGCATGCGGAACAGGGGGTGACCCCGAAAAAACTCGTTAGCCGGCCCCCCCTGCTGGCCCTGGCCGCCGATTTCTTTCTCCGTCTTGATCGCCACCACAGCAGGCTTGACGCTTGCCGCCAGCCTGGCAAACGCGTCTGAGAACTGCTGCAGATCCTGCAGGTGCGGCGCCTCGGCCGGCACGCGGGCTGCGGTCGAGCCCAGCAATCCGGCGCAGGCGATGATGATGAATCTGTTCACGGCGTTTCCTCTTTTTGGTGTCGTGTTTCCAGTTGTCTCGCGTCTAGTGACGTAGACGGGCCCACAGCGGTTCCCAGCGCCCTCGACTCGAGCTGACCTCAGGCCGCCGCAGGTGTCGCATCTTCGTCGCCGCTGTGCTGATGGCGCACGCGCAATTCTCCCTCTTCCAGATCCACAGTGATCGTGGCACCATCAGCGACATCGCCGGCGATCAGGGCCCTGCCGATGCGGGTCTCCACCTGATGCTGGATGTAGCGCTTGAGGGGCCGGGCCCCGAAGACCGGGTCGTACCCCTGGCGAGCGATGTAGGCACGGGCTGCTGCCGTTGTGTGCAACTGCAACCGCCGGTCCGTCAGACGTTGACCGAGATCCACGAGCATGAGTTCGACGATGCGCTCGATCTGGCTCAGGGACAACGGCTTGAACATGACGATATCGTCAATGCGATTGAGGAACTCCGGACGGAAGTGCGCGTGCAACTCCGCCATGACACGGTCGCGAACGCCACCGGGAATCTCGCCGGTGTCATCCTGCACCTCTGCCATCAGATGATGCGACCCGATATTTGACGTCATGATGACGACGGTGTTCTTGAAATCCACCGTGCGCCCCTGCGCATCGGTGAGGCGACCATCGTCGAGCAGTTGCAGCAGGGCGTTGAACACATCGGGATGGGCCTTCTCGATCTCGTCGAAGAGGACCACGGCGTAGGGCTTGCGGCGCACGGCTTCCGTCAGTTGCCCCCCCTCCTCGTAACCCACATACCCGGGGGGTGCCCCGATGAGCCTCGACACGGTGTGTTTCTCCATGTACTCGGACATGTCGATGCGGATCACACTCTCTGCCGAATCGAACAACGCCCGCGCCAGCGTCCGGGCCAGTTCCGTCTTGCCCACACCGGTGGGTCCAAGAAACAGGAAGGAACCGATGGGGCGGCGTGGATCCTTGATGCCGGCACGGGCGCGGATGACGGCGTCTGCCACCAGTTGCACCGCCTCTTCCTGACCGATCACCCGCTCGTGCAGGATCTCGTCGAGGCGCAGCAGTTTCTCCCGCTCCCCCTCGACGAGGCGCGTCACGGGAATGCCCGTCCAGCGTGAAACGATCCCGGCGATTTCCTCTTCCGTGACCTCTTCCCGCAGCAGTCGTGCCCCGCCCATGTCGACGGCGTTGGACTCGCTGTCGGCCAACTGCTTTTCCAGTTGTGGCAACGTTCCGTACTTCAGCTCCGCTGCCTTGTTCAGGTCTGCACGGCGCTCGGCTCCTTCGATCTCAAGACGCACACTGTCGATCTGCTCGCGCAACTGGCTGACATGGTGGATGGCATCTTTCTCCAACTGCCACTGTGAGCGCATGACGTCGGCCTCGGAACTCAGGTCCGCCAGTTCCTTGCGCAGGGAGGCGACACGATCCTTGCTCGCCTTGTCCTTCTCTTTTTTCAACGCCGCTTCCTCGATCTCCAGCTGCATCACACGCCGCGTCACACTGTCCAGCTCTGCCGGCATCGAATCCATTTCGGTGCGAATCGAAGCGCAAGCTTCGTCGATCAGATCGATCGCCTTGTCCGGTAGAAACCGGTCACTGATGTAGCGGTCGGAGAGTACCGCCGCCCCTACCAGAGCATTGTCCTGGATGCGGACACCGTGGTAGAGTTCGTAGCGCTCGCGCAGGCCACGGAGGATGGAAATTGTGTCCTCCACGTTGGGCGCATCGACCATGACGGGCTGAAAACGACGTTCCAGAGCCGCATCCTTCTCGATGTGCAGACGATGCTCGTCCAGCGTTGTGGCCCCGATGCAGTGCAACTCACCACGGGCCAGCATCGGTTTGAGCAGATTGCCCGCGTCCGTCGAACCCTCGGTCCTGCCGGCGCCGACGATATTGTGGATCTCGTCGATGAACAGCAGGATACGGCCGTCACTCTCGGTGATCTCCTTGAGCACAGCCTTCAGGCGTTCCTCAAATTCGCCACGGTACTTGGCGCCGGAAATGAGGGCGCCCAGATCGAGGCTGAAAACGGCACGGTCCTTCATCCACTCCGGGACGTCTCCCCGTACGATCCTCTGTGCCAGCCCCTCGACGATGGCCGTCTTGCCGACACCGGGTTCACCGATCAGTACCGGGTTGTTCTTCGTTTTTCGCGACAGGATGCGGATCACGCGTCGGATCTCGTCGTCGCGGCCGATGACCGGGTCGAGTTTGCCCGCCCGCGCCAGGGAGACCAGATCAACACCGTACTTCTCCAGAGCCTCGTAGCTGGCTTCCGGATCTGCGGAGGTCACGCGCTGCGTGCCGCGCACATCTGTGAGGGCCTGCAGGAAGTTGGCACGGGTGACACCGGCTTCGGCAAGGATGCGGTGGGTTTCGCTCGTGCCGCCATCGCCGATGAGAGCCAGGCCGATGTGCTCCACCGAGACGAAGTTGTCCTTCAGCGCCTTGGCCTCGGCCTCGGCCTGGGCCAGGACCTGGGACAGCGAACGAGTCATGCGTAGTTCGGCGCTGCCTCCGGATACGCGCGGACGCTTTGCCAGGGCCGCATCCAGTTGCTGCCGCAGTGCGCCCATGTCGATGCCGATCCGCTGCAGAATACGCGGCACGACGACGCCCTCCTGCTCGAGAAGGGTCACGACCAGATGCGGCACATCAAGCTCCGGGTGTCCATGGCGCAACGCCAGTTGCTGTGCCGCCTGCAGGGCCTGCTGGGATTTGTGGGTCAGCTTGTCCTGATTCATTTGAGTTCCTCGTCGTCCGGGTGGTTCATCTTCCCAACAGAAGGCAAAACTCGGTCCGAACCTCATCGGGGGTCGCACGATGTTGGGCATAACATATTGTACAGAAACGTTTTACGACTGTTCTTCAGAGCCAGTAGTGGAATTACATATAGCGTGAATCTGCCGCTATGACATGTGTTGCACGTGCTCGTGCGCTTCTGGCAGAACGAAACAGCGCCCCGATACCTTGCGGTTGCGGGGCGCTGGCAGAGCGTCGCTTCTGGGGGCAGGCTCAGATAACGAGGGGCTCCTCGACAACTTCCTCTGGCGCCGCCAGTGCGGCCCGCTCCCGATCCGAAAAGTCATCGATACCTTGCATGACGAGGCGGTAGGTACGGTCGACTTCCTCCGTCACCTGGGACGAGATCCTGCCGATCCCCTCCAGCAGGTCGCGAGACTGTTTGGAGCCCTCATCGACGGCGTCCTTGATCAGTTGCGAGAACCCGTCGATCTGGGCGTTGCCTTCCTGTTCCAGGTGATTGCCCTTGAAGGCCCCCAGAAAGGATGTGGCGAAGTCAACGATGCGCTTGGCCGTGGCCTCGGGGGAGAAGTCTGTTGCTCCGGAGAGCGCGTCCTCGAGGTCCTGCGTGTCAATTCCTGCTTCACTCAGGGCGTTGGCGAAGGAATCGCCCAGTTCGGTCTGGATGACCTGTTCTGCATAACTGATGTCGATCGTGCGTCCGATCGACAGCATGACGGCTTCGGTGGAACCGTCCTCTTTGGTAATGGTGCCGCACGCCTCGATCTGCGTCGTGATGCTGAGCGAAGCGACGAGGCTGTGAATCTGAGTGGTGCCATAACTCTGCGCTGTGCTCTGACTCTGAGTTGTCCCGACTTGCATGCCGATCCTCCTTGGGGCAAGGGACTTCGCCGCGTCTACAGGGTGGCAGGAGAGCCACCAACCCTTCCCTGACGCAGCGTTGGGAAAAAAAGGGAGAATACCCGCTGTTCTTTTGTATCGGCGGGTTCTGCAGATCGGCCAGCGATTTTCCGCTATTTCGACAAGAAAAGGCAAAAAAAGGGGCCGGCATTGCCGCCGGCCCCGTGGACGCGCAAAACTTGCAGGTAAGACTTACCGGTTGAGTTGCCTACCGGTTGAGTTGAATGCGAAACAGGTTGAAAGAAATACCCGCACCTTGCGAACTGCCAGGGAAGAATCCACCCCGGTTGGTCAGGGACAACTCCGCCAACACCATCTGAAAGCGTTTGACGATGACGGGGCCGAAGGCGAACCCGAACGCCGAGGACCTTCCTCCGCGTCCGCCAGCCGAAAGTCCGAAGCGGACGGGAAACCAGTTCACCAAGCGATACTCGGCGGCCAGCGAGACACGGGGCGTGCTGCTGATGCCGAGACCGGTGCTGAAAGCCTGATCGTAGTTGGCCGCCACTGTCAACCTCGGGAGCGGCTTGTGGGCCACTCCCAGCCGCAACATGGCCGGCAAAGAACGGCTGAAACTGCTGATATCCTGCTCGGAATGGAAAACGGGATCGCCAGCCGCCCAGATCGCCGCATCGACCTCACTTTCGGAAACCGTGTCGGTACGGCCGTCTGCCAGCACGACCTCTCGAGGATTGTCGAAGATCTCGTCGAAGCCGTCCTTGCCCGTGAAGCTGGTGACGGAGACTCCTTCGGCGACGACGAAAACCGAGTCCTGCTGAGCACTGATGCTCCAGTTCATGACGTCCAGGAGGTTCACCAAAGACATGCCCACGGTGGTCTTGCCGTCACGGGTGACGCCAACTGCGCCGAGATCCACGCCGAAGCCAATGCCTCCGCCCGCCCGGGCGACGCCGTTCGCGTTCAGCTGCGAGCCGCTGACGCGCGTGACAAATCCACCGTCCGAATCGGTCACCTCGACGAGACCGCCTCCCATCACCTTCAGGGTGGTACCCACAGCGAACTGGCTGACGTAGGGCTTCAACGGAGCAGGGATCCAGGGCTTGGCCAGACCCCAGCTGAACACACCAAGACCCCAGGCCTCGCCGTCCCACTCGGCGATGTCGTAGTTCGCGTCGCGCCCGTCGGCGAGGCGCTCACGCTCGAACTGGTTGCCGCGCAGGAGAAACTCAATCATGTCTCCTGGCACCTGCCCTTCGACTCCGAGGCGGAAGTCGAAGGCCATGGCACTGCTCAACCCCCACGGCATGGGAAATGCTACGCCCCCCACCACCGGCAGGGACAGACCCAAGTCGGTGTTGAACTGGAGGCCGTCCGTGTCCAGGTCCGAGAGCATGTCATCCTTCATGCCCTCATCGATGA
Organism: bacterium; assembly: GCA_027593305.1. GTDB lineage: Bacteria > Latescibacterota > UBA2968 > UBA8231 > UBA8231 > UBA8231. The sequence goes on along the minus strand of JAQCJA010000059.1, from coordinate 2,460 downwards.
AGGCACCGTTGAAGTCGTTGTAGGTCGAGACCGACCAGCTGTTGTTCTCAAGGACATAGCTCCCCCCCCCGACCAGAGGAAGTGAGAACTTGGGACTGTCGCTTAGCGCCAGGTTGGCGGGATTCCAGTACAGTGCATCCACACCGCGAGCCATCGCCGTGTAGCTGCCCGCCAGTCCCATCGCCCGAGGCTGGCTGTCACCATAACCGATTGCGTGTGCCGTCTGCGTCACCAGCAAACCCACCACAAGGCTGGCGAAGGTGTATCCGATCATCCGTTTCGACATGTCAGTATCCTCCCTTCCTCAGCCTATTCGACCAGGTCTTTGTTGAGCTCGAGCTCAACACGAAGACCGGCGATGACGTTGATGAAATCATTGGCGCGAATCTCCACTTCGCCGCCCGAAGACGGCAGGGTGACTCGCACCCCGGAATACAGTGAGCCACCATCGTCCTCGAGAATGAACTTGAGGACGTCATTCTTGGTCAGATCGATCTCGATAGTGCTTGTCGTCGTGCCACTGGCAACCCCGTTGGCGTCAACAGGCGCTGCGGCGACCTCGAACCGACCTTGATCGAAGCCAGGAATCGCTGCGACAAAGTCGGCACTGTTTGTGTCGTATACCGCCTCGGGCGTGCTGGCGACCATCAGGCGAACGCCGACCCCAAGGGGTATCCGGCTCTCGATCTCCGTCAGTACGCTGGCGCTGATAAAATTGGTCTCGATCCTGCCACGGGATTCCGAGTCGCGGAAGCTGATGTCCTGCACGTCCGGGTCGATGCGTGTATCGGACAACACCGTCAGCCGTGGCTCCGTGCGGAAAACGACACTGTCGAGAGCGACAAAGTGATCCGCTTCGATAATCTCCTCCTCCAGACCATCACCAACGATGATGACCGGTTCCACGGTGATCGACGTCGGCAGCAGATTGAGGAAGTCGGTAAACTGCGCGGAACTGACAAACAGTGTGTCACTCTTCGGAGCGGCGGGATCACCACGCTCAAAGGTTTCACGCACAACGAGAGTGCCCGTTTCGCCCTTGTCGTTGACCCCGGTAAACAGGATATCCACGTCGGCAAGAAAGCTGACGCCGCTGGTAACGTGCACGGCAAGGCTTGCAGTGGCGATGTTGACATTGTCGAGACCCGCGGGAAATTCGACTTCGCGTGACTGCTTCGGGATCTCCAGACGGATTTCATTGAGGCTGCCCTGCACCCGGCTGAATACCAACTCTTCAGTGACCGCTTCGATATCGATCTCACCATTGGAGGCGATAGTAACCTGCGTGTCGGAATCGAAGGTCCGGGCGCGATACTCGATACGCATCTGTAGTGGGTCTGCTGGCGCGAAAACATTGTTCGTAAGGTCAAAGTTGATCTCACGAGGTTCTCCAAAGAGCAGCGACTCGAGCAGGAAGCTCTGGGGGTTGCCTTCTGCGTCCACCAGGTCTGGGAGGGTCAGCTCGACTTCCATGACGATCGGAATGTTGTTGGTCACCACCAGCGTCAGGCCACCTTCACTAATGCCAGCCGCGGTGACCTGGATACGATCATCGGGAAAGTCCAGCGTCTGGCGATCCTCGAATTCCTGCTGGGGAATCAGCGCCGTCGCCTCGGACACGAGCAGTGCCTGCAGCACGGCGTTGATGCGCAATTCGTCGTTGGCACCAGCCGTAACGTTGGTGGCGGCGACCGTGTTGCCCGAGACCTCGACGCTCAGGTCGCCGGAGATCGTGCGCCCTGCCAACTCAAACGAGCCGCTGGCTCGGCCACCACTTGCGGGGATCGTACCGAGGTCGATCTCATCGATGGCTGCCCCCGCCTGTTCGTCGAACAACGACAGAATCACGCCGGACAGGGCGATCGGCATATCGTTGTCTACCACCACATCGAGACCGCCTGTGGTGATCGACAGAGACGTCACATTGGCCAGTGGCAGGGGAACTGCCGTACCAAAGCTGGTCCCTGGAATGGCTGGGATCACGGTTCCTGCCGCCACATTCTGGCCGGTGATCGCCCCGAAGCCGACGGCGATTTCGGGGATCGTCTGGCCGGGAATCGACAATTCACCGATGGCGGTGCTGAACCTGTTGGCCGTCGGTGTGACCTTGAGATTGCTGCCCACTTCAGCGATGCCCAGGATCTCAGACGGTGCGGAGGGGTCGTTGCTGGGAAGAGGCAGGGCGACACGGAGTTTCATGCCGCCTGTGGTAGGATCTATCTCCAGGAAGTCATCGCGATCACCTACGAGCTCTTCGATCCGGGTACTGTCGTTTGCGACCGGAATCGAGATGACGAAGTTCGTGCTCGTGCTGGATGAGGGGGCTTCAATGCTGCATCCGGCATAGAGGGTGGCGCTGAGGACTCCCAACAATACTTGGGCGTTCCGCCAGGACAGATGGTCGGCTCCCGTTGGCAGCTTCATCGGGGAGGGCTCCTGTTGGCGTGATGGGGACGGCCC
>JAQCJA010000058.1 GCA_027593305.1 bacterium | reverse complement strand
GAACGGGCCGCCCGTCGCGCCGGAGAGTTTCACCGGGCGCTCGTATTGAGTCAGCCCGAGCCTGCCGTGGGTGCACTGTTTCCGCCCAGGCCCGCGGGGGAACGGCGCACCTGCGGGGCACTGGGCGTCGTCGAAACGACGGGTTACGTCGGTTCCGTCGCTGCCATTGATGCCATGGTCAAAGAGGCGGATGTCGACATTGTGCGCCTGACGATCGGCAGTGGTGGTCGTGTGGCCACTCTGGCCCAGGGGCGACTCGACGACGTCACAACAGCCATCCGGCTCGGCGCCGCCAGTGCGGCAGCGGCGGCCGAACTGAATGGGCAACTCGTGATTCCGCGCGCCGATGAAGCGGTGATGGCCGCTTTTGCCCACGCCGAAAGCCCGACGCCGGCAAGGGCCCACGCGAATGAAGCCATGGGGCTGGTCGAAACGCGGACAACCATCGGGCTGGTCAAAGCTCTTGATGAAATGCTGAAGAACGCCGACGTGGTCTACGAAGGGCGTTACAAGGTCGGCTACTTCCTGACGGCCTGTGTCGTACGCGGCGATACGGGGGCCGTAGAGACGGCCCTGGATGTGGCCCGCCGCACAGCGGCGCAGTACGGCGAACTCGTGGCGGCCTACGCCATACCCTTTCCCTACGACAACATGGAAGCACGGCTCCCGCACGCGTGAGAACGCGCCTTCTCCCGGTGATTGAGTGATCATGGTCCGAATTGACGATCCCGTAGTGACAGCACAACTGCTGGCCAGCCGTCTCGGCGACGGCGACCGACAGGTCGACATCTGCCCGCGGGCCAAGATCACACCATCAGCCCACGATTTTCTGCGGGCTCGCGGCGTCGAGGTTGTCGCCGGGGGCAGTCGTGGTGCTGCAAAGGGTGGCGCTGCCACTGCGACAACTCCCGTAAGAAGGGCCATCCCTGGGGTGCCGACGGCGCCGGGCAGTACCGAGCGCAGTCGCCGTTTCAGCGGCATTTTCACGCCGAACATCGTCATCTACAATGCCTCGGGTGGTATCAACTACAAGGAGATGGAGCGTTATATCTCCTGGTTGATCGATGCCGGCATACATGGTCTGTATCCCAATGGCTCGACGGGGGAGTTCGTCCGTCTCTCCGCTGACGAACGACGGGATGTCGTGCGCCTGATCACCGATGTCAACAACCATCGGGTGCCCATCCTTGCCGGCGCGAGCGAGGCCAACGTGCGCGACGTCCTGGCGATGGCCGAGTTCTACGCCGGGATCGGTGCCGACGCCATCTCTCTGGTGCCGCCGTTCTACTACAAGATCTCCGAGGCGAGCCTCTTCGAGTACTTCGCCGAGATCGCACGGAACTCGCCGCTGGACATCCTGCTCTACAATATCCCGCAGTTCACCCAGGAACTCAGCCTCAATATCATGGAAGACCTGCTGGCCTTCGACCGGATCTTCGGTACGAAGGACTCCAGCCGTGATCTGCCGCGCATCACCAATACGATGCAGCGTCTGCGCCGGCAGCGGCCTGATTACGTCGTGCTCAACGGCTGCGAAGAGATCCTGCTGCCGTCGATCATCATGGGTGCCAATGGTGGCACCATCGCCACATCCGGGATCATTCCCGAGATCATCGTCGAACTCTACGAGTGCTCCCAGGCGGAAGACCTCGATCGGGCGCGTGAGTTGCAGTACCGCATTCTGCCTCTGATCAACCACATGCTGCTTGGCGTCAACTTCCCCGAGGGCTTCAAGACCGGGGTTGCTGTGCGGGGCTTCGATGTGGGCCCCCCACGGACCATGCTCAGCACCGAAGAAGGGGAGTATCTCCGTCGTCTCGAGGCGGAGATCGGTTGCATTCTCAGCGATCTGGGCTACACCGTGCGCGGTGCCACTGGTTGCCCGGTAACACATCTGCCGCCATTGGTTCGACGCTAACGAAGCTCGATCGTCATGGCCTCGCAGGCGCCGCGTGTTATCGTCATCGGCGCCGGGATTATCGGCTGCTCCACTGCCTATTACCTGGCGCATGAGGGAGCCACTGTAACCCTCGTTGATCGTGACGCGGATCCCTCGCCGACGTCGCGTGCTGCCCTCGGGGTGCTGGCTCACGCCTACGGCGGCAACGATGCACTCTCCTGCTTCTACCGGGATGCCCATGCCTTGCACGAGTCGCTCGCGGCCCGCTTACGCAGTGAGACGGGGATCGATGTGGGCTGGCAAGCACTGGGGAGCCTCGACCTGGCCTTTGACGACGATGATGCCTGCCGCCTGCGCCAACTGATCACGTTCAACCGGGACCGCGGCGCCGAAGCACACTGGCTCGATCCGACCCTGTTGCGCGCCTGTGAACCGGAACTGTCACCGGCAGCCATTGGCGCAGTCCTGTTCCCGCAGGATGCTCGTGTTGATCCCGTTCGGCTTGCTGCCGCCCTGGGAGCGGCGGCGAGCGCTCTTGGCACGAAGCGGCGTATCTCGAGTGTCGTGACGTCGCTGACACGCGCCGGCGCGGGTGTCGACTGTACAGTGACTGATTCGACGGGAGAACGAGTCGAGCGCTACGACGCAGCCGTGATCACAACCGGCCCATGGGTGGGCGAGTTGGCTCCGGGCGTCCGGCTACGTCCGGTACGGGGGCAGAGCGGCCGCTTTATTGGTGTACGAACGCGTCACGTCGTCCGCTGGGGGCGCAGGCAGGCCGTCAACGACGGTATGCAGATGCTCATTGGAGCCACAGTCGAGGAGGTCGGTTTCGACCTGTCGACAACCGCGGCGGCTGCCAGCGAGTTGATGGCCTGGGGCGAGCGGGTCTTCATCCGGCCACCCTCACTGGTCGAGATGCGCGCCGGCCTGCGGCCCAAACCTCGCTGCGGGCGCCCCGTTATTGCTGCCGTGGAAGGCTCGGGTCCGCTCTTTGTGGCCACAGGTCACTACAAGAGTGGCGTGCTCATGGGCCCCCTGACGGGCAAGGTCGTGGCTCGCTGGATCATCGACGGCAGCCCGGGGCGGGATATGTCTCCCTTTACCGTCGAACGTTGACAGCCGCCAGCGGCTTCCCTTACCCTTCGCACAATCATTTTCGATACCAAAAAGCGGAGAGCGCATGTCACTGAGCAATGAAGCCCTGATGGAGGCCCTCGACACGGTTGTATCCATTCCTGCCGTGCCCTTCCAGGGAGGGGGTATCGATTACTCAGGCCACAGCAAGAATATCGATTACCTGCTGAACAACAATCATCTCGACGGGGGACGCGCGCGAGTCATCTCGATCGCGGGTACGAGTCTCGTCCATCACATCAGTACCGACGATCAACTGGAACTGATGGAGGCGACGGCGGCGCAGATCGCTGGTCGTGGCATTTTCATCTCCAGCGTTGCCCCCAACCCGATTGCCGATGCCGAACGCCTGATCGCGGCACAATGCCGCCTGGCGGCAGCCCCCGAAGCTTTTCTGCTGATGCCGCTGAGCGGTGTGGCCGACCCTGAGGGCATGTATCACGATTACAAGGCCCTGGCGGAACGTCTTGGCACGGAACACGGGGCGCGCTTTATCTACTACCTGCGGCAGCAGAACCAGGCGCCGATCGCGGTGCGCCTGCTCAACGACTCAGCCCACTTCATCGGCGTCAAGATTGGCACTTCACCAGAGGACGTCCCGGCGATTGTCAGTGGCGTCCACGAGGGCGCCGGCGCGGTGGTCTGGGGGATTGGCGATCGTTGTACGGGACCCGCCGAAGCGGGAACCAGAGGACACACGTCGGGAATCAACGTGGTCTTCGCCCGCGCCTCAGATGAGATCAATAACGCACACCGCCGGCGGGACTGGACCGCGGCGCGGGTCATCGAAGAACTGGTCACGCCGCTGGAGGAAATCCGCTTCCGCAACAATCGGGCCTACAATTACTCCGCCGTTGTGGAAGCGATGCATCTGAGCGGCTTTGACGACATTGCCGGTGGCGAGGGCGGTCCCTTCAATCCCCGGGTCCCGGCGAATGTTGCAGCAGAGGTGAAGGCAGCGATTCAGCCCCTGCTGGCGTACCACTAGAAAAGGCTCGCATGCAGCGGCGCAGACATCATCACAGACATCATGACGGACACCGACAGTCACGCAAATCCAACCTGCGACTCTATCTGCTGGTGACTCTTGCCTGCGGTGTGCTGGCGGTGCTCGCACACTTCGTGTTTGAAGCACCGGCAGCCGTGCGTAGTTACGCGGAGCAACGGATCAATTCGGCCGTACGTTCGGCGGTGCGGCAAGAGGTAAAGGCGGCGGCCGCCGATCAGCAACAATCGCTGCCTGTGCCGCCGCGGTGACTAACTGGCCCGCAGACGGGCCAGCTGCTCTTCCCACTCGATGGGCAACAGGTTGCGTTTGGCGGAGTTGCAGTCCTTGCAGCAGGGAACAACGTTGCCCTTCTCGGTATATCCCCCACGCGCCAGGGGTACGACGTGGTCCATGGTCAGCATGCGCGGGGGCACAGACGCACCGCAGTAGTGGCAGCGGCCTTGGCCGCGACGGTTTTTCCACCACTGGCTGCCGCGCAGATCCCGCGCTTTGTCCTTCTGGCGGGCAATATGCTCATCTGATGCAGATGTGAAGTAGTCTTCCATGGCTCCCACAAGAAACGTACCCGATCTCCCGATGGCAGGCAATGCTGACACAGACCATCCCCATCTTCCCGTTGTCGATCGTTGTTTTTCCTGGCCATCTCGTGCCGTTGCACATCTTCGAAGAGCGCTACAAGAAGATGATCGATGACTGCACCGATGCCGGTGGGCGCAACACGCCTTTCGGCATCAGCTACGACAACGATGGGGATATCGCCGGCGTTGGTTGTACTCTCGTCGTCGTGCGCCGCGAAGATGCCGGCGCTGACGGTTCCTTCGATATCGTCTGCCGGGCGGGCTCGCGCTACCGCACCACGCAGCTGATCGAGGCTGGGCCCTATCTGCTTGGCGAGGTAGAATATTTCTCTGATGACGACGAGGACGAGGCGGATCCGGCCCTGCAAAAGCTGGTCAGGTCGCGGTTCGGCACGCTCGTGGATCTGGCAACCCGGGAAGCCGGGACGCAGATCATTGATGGCCGGGATGGGGCCGATGCCGCAAAGCAACTGCAGGAGGGTGACGCCTGGGCCATCGCCCAACGCCTCGGGCTGGAAAGCGAGCGTCGGCAGCAGCTGCTGCTCATGTGCAGTGAGAATGCCAGGCTGCAGAACCTGGCTGAGTACCTGGAGGATCTACTGCCGATCCTCGAGGCTCGCACGCAACGCAAGACTCGGGTCAAATCAAACGGTCACACACCACACGCCTGAATTCGCCGGTAACGACCACGCAAATGACCATCAATCCAGCACATCGACGTAGATTGCCTCGGCTACCTCGAGACCGATGTGCTGCTCGCCACTGGCGCCGACGTCCAGTCGCATAGGGCCGCTGAAAGGCGCCTTCTCGGCAATACGGATCTCGGTTCCCAGAACAAGACCATGCTGGTCCAGATAGCGCAGCAACGCCGGGTCACGATCACTGACCTGACGGATACACGCCCGCTGCCCCGTAGTGAGTTCTGAGAGGCGGGCATAGTCCGTCTCGGCGATGTTGCCCTCCTTCGTTGGAATCGGTTCCCCATGGGCCCCGACGGTGGGAAATCCCAGGGCCTCATCGATCCGATCCTCGAAATCTTCTGAGATGGCGTGTTCCAGACGATCCGCCTCAGCATCTACAGCGTCCCAATCATATCCCAACGCCTGCCGCAGATAGAGTTCCAGCAACCGGTGATGGCGCACGATTTCCAGGGCCATGCGGACCCCTGACGGGGTCAGTTCCACGCCCTGATACGGGCGATGCTGAAGGATGTTCATCTCGGCGAGGCGCTTGATCATGTTCGTCGCAGATGCTGGCGATACCCCCATGCGCTCGGCGATCAGAGTTGTCGACACCATCTGCCCTGTTTCCGGGGCCCGACTGAGCTTGTAGATCGCTTTCAGGTAGTCCTGAACTGCCTCGCTGAGCATGTAACGCCTCCCAGACGTCTGCGTAATGGTGTGCGGTTCAAACTACGGCGGCCGATGGAGAATTAGCAAATGGTTGACTAAATGTTTAGCACAGGCTAAATTCACTCCCGTTGAAACTGAAATTCCGCTGTGCAGGACCAATCAACGGGCGTCACGCTATGGTGTCTTTCTTCATTTCGTATCTCGTCCCCCTCCTCGTCCTGGCACTGCTTCTGTGGCCCCGCAGCGGTTATCTGTGGCGCTGGCGGCGGCTGGTTCGGTTGAGTGGGCGAGTCCTGCTCGAGGACGGACTCAAACACCTGTACGACTGTGAATACCGGAGACGGACCGCGAGTGTGGAGAGCCTTGCCGGAGTTCTGGAGGTGCCGCGCAGCAGGGCGGCGGAAGTACTGATCCAACTTGAGGCCATGCGCATGGCTTCCTCGACTGTGGAAGAAGGCGTGGCGCTTACTGCAGCCGGGCGGGAAGAGGCGCTGCGGATCATACGTATCCATCGTCTGTGGGAGCGGCATCTGGCAGAGCGGACCGGAGTCAGTCGGGTCCGCTGGCACGAGGAGGCGGAACGCCAGGAGCACCACCTGTCGGCGCAGGAGACGGAGACGCTTTCAGAGGAAATGGGACACCCCGCCTACGACCCGCATGGGGATCCGATCCCGACGGCAAATGGTGAAGTGCCACCACAAAGCAGTCTGCCGCTGACGGCGCTGAATGAATGGGAACTGGGCCGTATCGAGCACGTGGAGGACGAGCCGGTCGAAGTCTATCAGCGCCTGATTGACGCCGGTCTCCATCCAGGTGTGCTCGTACAACTGACGCGGCTGAACGAGGAAGAGGTGCGGCTCGTTGCCGATGGCCGACACCACAGCCTGCCTCCGGTCATGGCCGGCAACCTGTTCGTCTATCCCGTCGATGAGGAGATGCCCGGGCCCTACGACAGTCTCGATGACCTGGAACTCGACGAGAGCGCCCAGGTCGTGCGTATCTCGCCGGCCTGTCGTGGTCTGGAGCGACGGCGGCTGATGGACATCGGGTTGGTCCCCGGCACGGCGGTTTCCATGGAGATGCGCAGTCCCACCGGCGACCCCAAGGCCTACCAGATCCGGGGGGCCACCATTGCCCTGCGCCGACACCAGGCGCGTCACATCCAGATTGAACGTGGGCTCGATGAGCGGGCCATTGGTGTGCAACCAACCGTATCAGTGGAAGAGCAGGTATGACCGCAGAACAGACAGCTCCGCCCAAGGCAGCCGCAGGCAGCGCCTGTGAAGCCTGCCCCGCCCACCACGCCGCCAACCTGATCCGTCTTGGCGTCAACATGGCCAACTGGGACTTCGTGGTGGCTCTGGCAGGCAACCCGAATACCGGCAAGACAACCGTGTTCAATCACCTCACCGGACTGCGTCAGCACACGGGCAACTGGCCGGGCAAGACCGTCGTCCGTGCCGAGGGAGGATTCGCCTATGGCGGAGACCGCTACAAGCTCGTGGACCTGCCCGGCACCTACTCGCTGCTGTCGACCAGTGATGACGAAGAGGTGGCGCGCGATTTCATCCTCTTCGGCAGCCCGGATGTGACGATCGTCGTCGTGGACGCTACGGTCCTCGAACGCAACCTGAACCTGGTGCTGCAGGTCCTTGAGATTACAGACCGAGCCATCGTCTGCCTCAACCTGATGGACGAGGTCCAGCGGCGCGGCATGGCGGTGGACGAACGCCGGCTGGCGCGCGACCTCGGCGTCCCTGTGGTCCCGACGGTAGCCCGTAAAAACGAGGGGATTCCAGAACTGTTGCAGGCCGTCGCCGACGTCGCTTTCGGCCGTATCGTCTGCAAACCGCACCGGATCTCTTCTCCACCCGGACTGAAGGACGCCCTCGGTGGGCTCACCGACGAGGTTGCCGCCGCCTTTCCCGGACTGCCGAATGCCCGCTGGGTGGCTCTGCGCCTCCTCGAGGGCGACCCGCGCATCGCTGAGGCGGTGCGCTCCGGCGAGATCGCCGATCTGGGGCGTCATCTGTCGACACGGTCCGCATTCGCTACCAACTCGCTGGCGCAGGAGGCGGGACAATGATGCAGGAGCACACGCCGTCTGAGAAGATCCTGGAGCGGGTCGGGTCCCTGCGCTGGACAGCGGGGCACGACTTCCATGACGAACTCGTCGAGTCCCTCTACACGGACGCCGCCCGCATCGCCGATCGTGCGGTGACCCGCAAGGGGGAGCGTGGACGTTTCGACATGGACCGCACCATCGACCGGCTCGTCACCAGCCGCTGGCTCGGCTTCCCACTCATGCTGCTGATGCTGACCATCGTCTTCTGGCTGACGATCGAGGGAGCCAACTACCCCTCGGCGATGCTGGCGACACTGCTGGTCGACACGATCCGGCCGCTGTTCCACAGCGGCGCCACTGCCATCGGCCTGCCCTGGTGGCTGAGCGGCTTGCTGATTGACGGAATCTACCTGGCCATGGCCTGGGTGATCAGCGTCATGTTGCCGCCGATGGCCATCTTCTTCCCACTGTTCACCCTGCTGGAGGACTTCGGTTACCTGCCCCGGGTTGCCTTCAATCTGGACGGCCTGTTCCGTCGCGCCGGGGCCCACGGGAAACAGGCGTTGACGATGGCCATGGGTTTTGGCTGCAACGCCGCCGCCATCGTTTCCACGCGCGTCATCGACAGCCCGCGGGAGCGCCTCATTGCGATCATCACCAACAACTTCGCCCTGTGCAACGGGCGTTGGCCGACACAGATCCTGGTGGCGACCATCTTCATCGGTGGCCTCGCGCCGGCACACCTGGCGGGCCTGGTCTCGGCAGCCGCTGTGGTGAGTGTGGCGGTGCTGGGGATCGTGCTGACCTTTGTCGTCTCCTGGGCCCTGTCGCGCACGGTGCTCAAGGGCGAGGCCTCTGCCTTCAGTCTGGAGTTGCCTCCGTACCGACCACCGCAGATTCTGCGCACGATTTACACCTCCGTCATCGATCGCACGCTGATCGTGCTGTGGCGGGCGGTGGTCTTCGCCATTCCCGCTGGTGCCGTGATCTGGCTGGCGTCCAACATCCAGGTGGCGGACCTGTCTCTGGCGGAACATTTCATCAACTTCACCGGACCCTTCGGCGCAGTCGTCGGTCTCAACGGTGTGATCCTGCTGGCCTATGTAATCGCCATCCCCGCCAACGAGATCGTCATCCCGACGATCCTGATGCTGACGGTGCTGACTGCACGGCTCTCAGGCGCCGGAGATGGGGCGGGGGTGATGTTCGAGCCTGATTCGCTCGAAGCCAATGCCGAGGTGTTGCGCGCCGGCGGCTGGACCCTGTTGACGGCGTTGAATCTGATGCTGTTCAGCCTCGTCCACAATCCCTGTTCGACGACGATCTACACGATCTATCGCGAGACGAAGAGCGCCAAATGGACCACCGTGGCGTCGCTGCTGCCGGTGGTGATGGGGTTCGTCATGTGCTTTGTCGTAGCTCAGGTCTGGCGTCTCTTCAGCTGACCGATGCCTGATCTCGAATACGACATCAAGCCCGTTTCGGTGTTGCGTGACGACATCGAGGCGGCAGCGGCCGGGTGGCCTCTGGCGGAGGGCACGACATTCCAGTCGACGTCCTGTGACGGCGTTGCGTGCGAATGGATTCAAGTACCACCTGCAGTGGCCGACGGAGGTGTATATCTGCACGCTCACGGTGGCGGATACTACCGCGGATCGGCCCGCGTCGACGCCGCCATCTGTTCACATCTCTGCGAGATGACAGGCATCGGCTGTCTGTCGGTCAACTACCGTCGGCCACCCGATGAAGGCGTGTTTCCCGCGGCGGTGGACGACATGTATTCGGTCTGGCGCTGGTTGATCGATCCCGCAGAGGGTGGTGTGTCGCCGGCAGACGTCGTCGTCGGTGGCACATCCGCAGGCGGCGGGCTCTGTCTGTCGCTGCTGCTGCGCATCCGCGACGAGCAGGCGGCGTTGCCGGCGGCAGCGATTCTGGTCTCTCCCTGGACGGACCTGACACAGTCGGGCGCCTCCTTCGTCACCAATGCGCAACACGGACCCCTGGCGGCCTACCTGCAGCACTGGGCCGCGGTCTATCTGGACGGTGCCGACGCCAGACACCCCCATGCATCGCCGTTGTTTGCGGATCTGCAGGGACTGCCGCCCATGCTGATTCAGGCAGGTGGTGACGAGACCATGCTCGACGATGCGACACTCTTTGCCGCTGCTGCGGCTCGTGCCGGTGTTGCCGTGACACTGCAGGTCTACCCCGGGCAGCCGCACAGCTTCCAGCATGACGTGGGCACCAGCGCGGTTGCGCGCGAAGCCGTGTCGAACATGGCGCAGTTCACGCAGCGGTGCTTTGTGACCCATGATGATCTGCCGCGCCCATAACCCAGCTGACAGCACAATGAGATACCGGATTGTCCTGCTGCTCCGGGACAGGTCGTCTACCGCAGAAGGGTGAGCTTTCCGGTGGCCCGCTGGCCCCCCACGAGCAGCTGCACAAAGTAGACACCATTGCCGACAAGGTGACCGCTATCATCCGTGCCATCCCAGCGTATTCTGTGCAGTCCGGCGGCGTGAGCACCCGGGTGCAGTGCCCGTACACGCTGCCCGGTACTGTCGAAGATCCACAGACGTACGTCTGCGTCGCCCGCCAACTGTACACGCAGAATGGTGCCACTGTTGAAGGGATTGGGAAAGCCTGGCAGCAACGCGATGTCGCCCGGTACCGTGGTCTCCACTTTTTCGACGGCCGTAGAGGTCTTCGGCGCCAGGAGGCCCAGCTCATCGACGTAGATCGTCCCGCGCAGATTGCCGCGCAGGAAGATCGCATGGATCGGTCCATCCAACTGCAGATCGACCAGGGGTAGCCGCACGACCTGCCAGTCGACCCGGCCGAGAACCACTGCGGGTGCCGGGGAGGCAAGCAGATCGACGAAGCGATTGTTCACCGACAGCGTGAGTGCAGGTACGCCACTGCCGGCGACGGCATCATCAAGGCGCATGGCCAGATACACAGCGGCATAGGGAATAGAGTCGATGGGATCGTCAGCCCGCAGCTCGAGGGACCAATCGTTGTCCTGGCTCGCATTGTCGATGTGCAGGGCGATGACGGACTCGCCTCGCCACGGTGTCGCACTCGAACCGATCACGCTTTGCACCACGCCCTGCGTCGATGCCTGCCAGCCCGGTGCCGCATTCTCCCCAAGCACGAGCAGATCCGCCTGCGGCGGCACCATGGGCTGCACCGAAAGCGTGCGGCTCAGCCAGGTCTGCTTGTGGCCCACGAGAGTAGACTGCTCAATGACGACGCGTACCTCGTGCCGTCCCGGCACCGGCGGCGACAGATGTGTGCGCAGAGACCAGGTGCCCCCCGCCCCAGATATGAAGGGCTCCGCCGGTGCGCCGCCCAGGGCGCTGAGATCGGCCACGACCGCATCGATGCCAGCCTTCGGTTCCTCCAGTGCGGGCCAGACGCTGAGCTCGAGGTCCACGCCGCGCCCCACAACAAGACTCTCGGGCACGTCGATATGCCAGCGCGCCGGCGCCGCCTTGAAGTAGGTATAGATCGTGCGGCCCTCGAAGATGTAAATCGTCTCGTCCACAGATACGCCAGCGATCACGTCGCTGTGTCCGGAGGGCCAGTGCAGGGACACACGTTCGACGTCGGCACGCGGTCCCAGGCCAAAGTGGGCCATCAACTCACCCGGATCGGTGCCGCCCCGGATCTCGCCATGGCGTGTGAAATCTCCGGTCTCGACGACGACGTGGGCTCCTATGCCGTCGCGATTGTTGCGGTCGCCCACTGGGATCACGCGCAGCCAATGCGCGCCCCGAGCTCGATTGCGGTAGATGTGCAGGCCCGAGCCGTCACCGATCACGAGATCCTGCGCGCCGTCCAGATCCACGTCGAGGGTGGCGACAGTGCCTGCCACCTCGGGCAGCCCAAGGTCGCCGCTGAAAGGCGAGAAGCTGCCGCCATCGGAGACGAACAGGGTTCCCTGCCCGGCATCCAGCAGGTCGAGATCGCCGTCGTTGTCCATGTCGAGCAACACACATGCCTGCAGCGTCGCCGTCGGCAGGTCGGACCGCCGAAACTCGCCGCCGCCATCGTTGATGCGAAGCCCCGATGCACCCGGCGTCTGACCACTCACCTTGACGACATCGAGATCACCATCGGCGTCGATGTCTGCCGCAAGCAAGGCAAGGGACGGGCCCGTGTCAGCGTCGATTGCGGCGACGCGGGCAGCGCGGAAGCCCGCGGGGCCACCCATGAACAACCGGTCCGGTGCGCCGCTGACGCCGACGTAGAGGTCTGGCCAGCCGTCGCCATCGAAGTCCGACGCCAACAGGCCGCCGTCGCTGCCGCCGTTCTCGGGGTGCATGGCGATATCGAGACCAACGGCGACGGTGGCATCCTCGAACCGGCCCCGGCGGTCACCACGGTAGAATCGATTCCGGCCATCAGGTCCACTCGTATCGCCGACGAACAGATCCAGCCCCCCGTCAACATCGCAGTCGCACCAAAGGGCTTCATCTGACAAGGCCGTCTGCAACTGACCCTCCGTCCGCGACGCATCGACGAAGCGCCGGCCATCGTTGCGCAACACGCCAGGTACCCCACCACGTACGGGGAGTACCAGGTCCAAATCGCTGTCGTGGTCGAAGTCGGCGAAGCGCCCCCTGCGTCCGAGCGAAATCGAGGCCCGTCCCCAGGGACGAAAGGGTTCGGGCAACCGGTGCGTGCGGTCGGCGAAGCGATCATCCTCCCCGGCCTCAAGCAGCGTAGCGCCGGAACCTGGCGGCGCTGACACGAGGAGCAGGTCGGCACGCCCGTCATTGTTGGCGTCGGCGACGATGACACCTGACATCGGATCGAGAGGGGGCAACAGGCGGGCCGTGTGATCCTCGAATCGGGGCTGCGCCAGCGCGCCGCCCGCACTCAGCAGCACCGGGAGGCAGAGGCAGATCACCCGAGCCGATGTGATCATGCCCTGTCCTGTATCGACATTGTGCCAGGACTTGCTGCACCGGAGATGGAAACCATACCTTGTCGATTCATCGCCGAGCCGGGTGTGCGGGCGGCCCATACGTCAAGGAGCGATCAAAAAGGTAGTTGTCGAGAATGCGATTATGGTTCGGGCGCGGAGGATTTGGTCCCCTCCGTGTCGCCGCACCCTTTGGACTGCTGTACCTGTATGTGTGGTTGCGCATCGATCCATCCCTGATCTACCACGTCCAGGAACCGGTATTTCACCGTGGCTGGACCTTCTTCCGTCATTTCCTTGTCATCCCAGGCGGTCCCACAGAGTACATGGCCGCCCTGCTTGGCCAAACCTATGTACTGCCCTGGCTCGGTGCACTGGTCGTCACCCTCGTTGCCGCTGGGATCTGTGCCGCCTCGTGGGGCGTGGTGCGCTCCCTGGGTGGACACCCCCCTGAGATCGTCGCCTACGCACCGGCGGTGCTGCTGCTGATCCTGCACAATCGGTACCGCTACGACCTGGCCCTCGACCTGGCCCTGTTGCTGCCATTGGTCGCCGCCGTGTCATACTGCCGCCTGCCGATTTCGGCCCACCTGCTGCGCAGTGCTGTCTTGCTGGCAATTTCTTTGCCGCTCTACTGGGTGGTGGGTGGCCCCTTTCTGCTGTTCCCACTGCTGTGCGCGATTCGCGAGGCCCTCATCGCCCGTCGTATCGCATGGGCCGTTGCCTGCCTCGCCGTCGGTGCGGGGCTGCCGTACCTGGCAACCCTCACCCTCTATCCGGGCACGTTGTCCGATGCCTACCTGCACCTGCTGCCCTTTCGCGGTGATTACACGACCGGTGCGCCACGGGTTGTGCTGGCCGCTGTCGCCCTGTACGCCTTCGTGCCCGTATTGGCCGTAATGGAGGTGCGGCGAGGTGCCAGGGACTTGCTCACAGGTGTTCGGCGCCACATGGCAAACGCTGTCTTGACGTTGCTGGGAGTCCTGCTTGTCTACGGTACTTTCGACGGCAACTACAAGACGATGTTGAAGATTGATGTCATGACCCGGAGTCAACGCTGGGAGGAGGTGCTGTCTGCGTCGCGGAACCTGACGGCATACAATGTTCTCACCGTTTACAACGTGCAGCGCGCGCTCTGCCACCTTGGCCGTCTGTCGGTGGAGATGTTCTCCTATCCCCATCTGGAGAGCGCTTCGATGTTCACGCCATCGCCGGAGACGCCCACCCGATTATTGGTTCTGTGTGACAACCTGTTCGAAATGGGCCAGGTGAACAAGGCTGAGCACATGGCCCAGGAGGCGCTCGAAATTTTCGGCGATCGTCCCTCCATCCTCAAACGTCTGGTGGCGATCAACGTCGTCAAGGGACGGCCCGAGGCGGCGCGTGTGTACCTCGGACTGCTGGAGAAAAGCCCGATCGCCGCCGGCTGGGCACGCCATTACATGGAAGCGTTGGCGGCCGACCCGCAGCGCCTGGACGACGTCGACCTGTCACGGGCACGCTCGCGCATGCTCGACAAGGACTATCCGGGTTTCTTCGCCACCGAGATAATGCTGCTGCAGTCGTTGGCCCAGAACCCGCGCAACATACTCGCCTTTGACATGCTGATGGGTAGCTACCTGCAGATGGGACAACTCGACAAGATCGTGGACAACATCGGCAACCTGTCACTCTACCCGGAGCGGTTTGCACCCGGGACATTGCCACGATTGTACGAGGAGGCCATCATGCTCTACTTGACCCGGGCACGGCAGCAGTTCGGAACCATGCCGCAGATCCCCATGTACGGTCGTGAGATCGGCACCCCTACGATGCAGCGTTTTTCCGAGTTCAGTCAGGTGCTGGCTGCGCACCAGGGCGATCGGACCCGGGCCCGCCCAGAACTGGCAGAAAAGTACGGCGATT
>JAQCJA010000057.1 GCA_027593305.1 bacterium | reverse complement strand
CCCTGGGGATGACGCCTTTGGCCGTGGGGCCCACGTTGAGCAGGTAGTTGCCACCCTTGCTGACGATGTCGACGAGGCGCTGGATGAGGCCATCGGCGCTCTTCCAGTTGCTGTCGTAACTCTTGAAGCCCCAGGTATCATTGAGGGTCGCCGGCGTCTCCCAATCACCATCGATCCGTGCTGGCGGGATGAGATTGTCCCCCATCGACTCGTAGTCGCCGATGCCGTGGCCGGCACGGCCATCGACCAGACAGTCGGGCTGCGCCGCGTAGACCGCGTCGACGAACTTCCGCGACTGAGCCCGGGTCATGTCCTGGGGCGTGTCGAACCAGATCAACCCGATGGGCCCGTACTGCGTAAGGATCTCGCGGACCTGGGGCAGCCCCTTGTCGCGCATGTAGCGGGTGAAGTTCTGCTGCGCCGGGTCGTAGTCCCAGGTATTGCCCGACGCCTCGGGGTGGTGCCAGTCCTGTTTCTGCGAGTAGTAGAAACACAGACGGATGCCAGCCTTGCTGCAGGCCCTGGCCAGCTCCGCACATACGTCACGGCCGAAGGGCGTGGCGTCGACGATGTTGTAGGGGCTCGCCTCTGATTTGAACAGGGCGAAGCCGTCATGGTGTTTGGCGGTGATCGTCAGATACTTCATGCCCGCGTCCTTGGCGACCTGCACCCACTGGTCGGCGTCGAAGTCGACGGGATTGAAGCGGCCTGCGAGCTGTTCGTATACGTGCACGGGGATCCGAGCCCGATGCTGAATCCACTCGCCGATGCCGGCGATGCGTTTGCCCCTCCAGGTGCCGGCGGGCAGGGCATAGAGGCCCCAGTGGATGAAGAGGCCGAATTTGGCCTCCCGCCACCACTTCATGCGCTGATCCTGGGTCTTGCCACCGATCTTGTGTTGCCTGCCTGCCATGGGGTCCTCTCCGCTTGCGTGCGATACTGCCACCATTGTGGCAGGAGCTATAAGAGGCAGTAACGCGAGTTCGGCGAGTTCGGCGAGTTCGGCAAGTTTCAGGGAACTGCTTGGGGCGCCGGTGCCTGTCGGAGAGTGCCATCCGGACCATGCCCTGCATGCTGGATCGTCAGGCGCGCAGACGCTCACCATCGAAACGCGCCAGACCCCGCTCATAGACGTTGAAGTGTTCATTCTCCGCCTCTTCCGGGTCGACAAACTTCAGATACATCGCCTGCTCCGGTTTGTCTCCGGACAGCTTGCGGCGGCTCTGCTGCAGATCACTGGTCTCATCATGCCAGCGGACCTGGCCCTCCTGCAACAGCACATATTGGCCGGCATACTGATCGACGAGGTCCTGGCGATGGTCGCGATAGAACAACCCCTGCTCACAGGTCGTGCGCTGCCAGCTGTGTACGATCTCCATGGAATCGGTGAGATTCGCATAGAACGCGCCCAGGGGGCGCTCGACGTCTGTTTCAAAATCGATCTGCTCCAGATCGACAGTGCCGAATCCACCTTCAGCGGCGACCTTGAGCGAATTTCGATCGCGATGGAAGGGCGGCGTCAGCCAGTCACTCTGCGGATCGTGCCCCATCAGCCACGCCACACAGGCATCGGTGGCAATCGTGTGGTCTCCCGCCACCAGGGCGTTGGCGACCACGGCCGGGCTCTCATCCAGCCCGTTGCCCCATTCCTGCCCTGACTGACCCACGAGGCCGTCGATGATGTTGAGGGTTGGTGCGAAGATGCGCCCCAGATCTGCAAGCATGTAGGGCATGCGCACCAGATGATGGTAGTAGGTGCGCGCATGTCCCCGAGGCTCAGCGGGCATCAGGCCGAAGAGATTCTTCAGACTCAGCGTCACGCCCATGAAGGCATGATTTTTCATCTTCGCCAGGGAGACGAATTCGTCGACCTCGACGGCTGACTCGGGCAGCAGATACTGCGAGAACATCTGCCCGCCACCGGGGACGGGGTAGATCTTCGTCGGCGTCTGGTGGCCGACGACGTATTCGACTCCATACTCCTTCAACGCCGGCAGGGCGGAGGCCGTTTCGATCGCATCGGTCCCGTTGTACATCGCATAGAAGCTGACATCGGTGCAGATGATCTCGGCCGTCGTGCGCTCGCGCAGCAGGCGCAATGTGGCCCGCACGACCTTGTCGCAGACCAGCTGCTGCAGCATCCCGGCGTGTGTCACATGTCCATCCGGGTGTTTGTCCTGGTTGATCTTGATACCAATCCGCTTGGCCCTGGCAAGACGCTCCCAGGCGTTCGTGAGAGGCTCCGTGGCGCGCAGCAGCACCTGATAGACTTCCTCTTCTGTCGCCAGATGGTCGCAGTGCATGGCCCGTACCGTGTAGTCCTTGTCGCTCACTGGAAATCCTGCCTTCCTTGTCATGCCATCGTGGTCTGTCACAGCCTACGATACTCAACTACAATCCCTTGTCGAGACCAGGCAAGCCCAGGAGTATGCCGTACTGGAAGAAGGCAATACGTCCCATTGAAATAACTCCCTGTAACGATATCCGGACAGGTCGGCTGACGCCGAGGTAGTCCTTACGCCGCCCTGCCAGATCCACTCGCCATCACTCGCTCGAAACTCTCGTGTTCTTTTGATCTGATAATACAGGAACGAGCCTCGCGGAACCACCGTTCGCCTCTGGACCAGTGTCGCAGCAGAGAGCCTCGATCGCTGCAGCGCAGTGGCAGGATATGGCGTCGAAATCGAGCCATCTGCAGTCCGAGAGATCGAGGCGATTCCTCTGAAGAAACTCCGCCAACGGATCGTCCAGGAAGGCCGGGACGATGTCCTGGTGGTGATCGTTGTACGAGTCGGCCACCGCTCAAGCGTCTACCGATAGCCCGTCGGTTGCCCGGTAAAGCCCTTCGGGTTCGTCCCCTACTCCCAGGAAAACCCGGGTCCCATGGGCAGCGCCACCGTGCCATCCTGCAGCGACATGGGCGAATCGTCGCTCAGCAGTCCGGTCTCCAGATACCAGGCATTCGGCAGACAGGCCATGATGTTGAGTTGCACGGGGCCGCCCCCATGTGAGGCGTAGGGAATGCGGAAGGCATCGGCGAGGGCGCCGATCTGCAGCAGTGCCGTAGGCCCCCCCGCTCGCCGCAGATCGGGTTGCACGATGTCGACAGCGTCCCGCTTCAGGAAGCGGGCGAAGTCGGCAACGCTGTAGAGGTTCTCCCCCGTCGCCACGGGAATATCGAGCCCGTGGGCCAGGGCCGTGTAGCCGTCGATGTCATCTGCCGGCAGGGGCTCCTCCCACCACAGACAGCCCAGCGCCTCAAAGGCACGGCCTCGCGTGATTGCCTCGGCCGTGGTCAGCGACTGATTGGCGTCCACCATGATGTCGATGTCGTCGCCCACAGCGCGGCGCACACACTCGACACGGGCGATGTCCTGCTTCAACGTGGGGTAGCCCACCTTGATCTTCACCGCTGCAAAGCCCTGGGCAACCGCCCTGGTGCAGATTTCCTGGACCTCATCGTCGCCGTAGTTCAGCCAGCCCACCATGGCATATGCCTTGATGCGCCGATGCACGCCTCCCCAGAGTTGCCAGCAGGGCACACCCCGGGCTCTGCCCAGGCAGTCCCAGATGGCCGTGTCGATGGCGCAGATGCCAAAGGTCGCCAGGCCCGCCGAGCCGTGATACTCGGTCTCACGCAGCATCTGCTGGTGCAGGTGGCGCACCATCACTGGATCCTGACCGACGATCAGCGGCTTGAGCTCGTGCTCGATCAATGCAGCCAGCGCGTCGGGTGCCCCGGCAATTCGGCCAAACCCCACACTCCCTTCGCCGTTGACGCCGTCGTCGGTGAGCAGCCGTACCGTCACCGACCCGGCGCCGGGCAGGATCTGGAGCGCATCGGCGATCGGCATGGGATTTGGCGTCCGCCGCTGGACGGATATCTCGACATCGGTGATCTGCATGGAATTCTCTCTCTGCAAGTATGTCAGTGGGATCGCTTCAACTTACCCCAACTCCTCAGGACAGCCGACGCAGGCTCATGAGACAGCCCTCCCGTCAGGTGGTATGATTGAGCCCAATCTGGCCACCCCGATGACCCGGGGGCAACCGTCTTCTGCATCCACACGATGGAGTTTTCTGTGAACAACCAGAGCGTGACAACCTACGAAGATCTCGGCGTCCGTCCCCTGATCAACTGCACCGGCACCATCACCACTCTCTCCGGCTCCCTGATTCTGCCCGAGGTGCGTGAGGCGATGATGGCCGCCTCCACGCGCTACGTCATCATCGACGAACTGATGGCCGGCGTCGGTGCCCGCCTCGCCGAACTCATGCAGTGCGAATGGGGCCTGGTGACCAATGGTTGTGCCGCAGCCCTGGCACAGGTGACGGCGGCATGTATCGCCGGCACGGATCCGGAGAAGATGCAGCGCCTCCCGGACTCGACGGGCATGAGGAACGAAGTCATCGTGCAGACCGCCCACCGCATGGGTTACGATCGTGCGATCACTGCCGTCGGCGCGCGATTGATCGAAGTGACCACGCTCGCAGAACTGGAGGCAGCCTACACCGACCGCACTGCCATGCAGTTTCTCTTCGGTGACGCCTCCGAGCGTGGCCAGATCACGGTGCAAGACATGGTCGACAGCGGCCACGCACACGGTGTGCCCTCCCTTGTGGATGCCGCAGCCGAGCAACCCAACGTGCCCAACTGGTATCTGGCGCAGGGGGTGGATGTCGTCGCCTACAGTGGTGGCAAGTGTATGCGTGGTCCGCAGGCATCGGGCATGGTCCTGGGCCGCAAGGACCTGCTGCAGGCAGCCTTTGCCAACGGCTCTCCCCATGGTTCCATCGGTCGGCCCATGAAAGCGGGCAAGGAAGAGATCATGGGACTGCTCGCCGCCGCCGAACAGTGGGTGGTGCGTGACCACGCCGCCGAACTGCGCGAATGGGATCGCCGTCTGCAGGTAATCGCCGATGCCGTGACAGCCTTCCCTTCGGTGACGCTGTCGTTGCGCACGCCCCGGCCTTCGAACATCGCACCACACATGTCCATTTTGTGGAATACGGCCGAACTGGGCGTGTCCCCCGCCGAGGCGAAGCGGCAGCTGTCGGCGGGTGCGCCACGCATCGAGATCGCCGGTGGTGGCGACAGCCTGACCATCAACCCGTACATGATGGAGGACGGCGAGGAGATCGTTGTCGCCCGTCGCCTGGTGGAAGTCCTTGGCGCAGACTCAGGTCGCACGTCCTGAGAGTGAGATTGCTTGACCCGGTCTGACCATCTCGGGTACATATAGCAGGAGTAGCCGACGTTTTCTCCACGACGTGATTGCCGCAGCTGCCGGGAGACGCCCATGGACACGCCCGAGAAAAACAAAGCCATGCAGATGTTGCAGTACGGGGTCTACGTACTGACCGCCGAAGCCGAGCAGGACCAGGCGGCGGCAGCGGTTGTCAGCTGGGTGATGCAGGCATCCTTCACACCGCCGCTGCTGGTTACAGCGCTGCGCGTGGGATCCCGCATTCACCGTGTCGTACAGGAGGCGCAGGCCTATACGATCAACATCCTCGATCGGCAGCACACGAGTGTGGCGCGGACCTTTTTCGACACGGTATGGGAAAAGGGCGGCACACTTGCCGGGCAGCGCTTCCGCACGGGCGCAACAGGCGCCCCGGTCCTGGAATGTGCGACGGGTTACATCGAGTGCCGACTGGATCTGTGTCTGGAGAAGGGCGACCACTCGATCTTCGTCGGCGAAGTCGCCGATGCCGGAGTCACCGGGCCGATTGTGGGACGCCCGGACGAAGTCGGACTGCTGCTGCGCGATTTTGGCGTCTTCTACGGTGGCTGAGAACGCTGGCTGAAACGCTGGGCGCCTGCGCTCAGCTGCCGTGGAACAATCCGGCGAACCCCATAAAGGCCATCGACAGGATGGCGGCAATGAAGAAGCTCATCGCTGCGCCCCGCACCAGCGCCGGCACCCCTGCCAGTTCGGACTCCTCGCGGATCCCGGCCATGATCAATAGCGCCAGGGTGAAGCCGACGCCGGCACCGAAGGCGAATACCAGCCCCTGCACAAGGCCGTAGCCACGATTGGTAGCAAACAGCGCCAGCCCGAGAATGGCGCAGTTTGTCGTGATCAGCGGCAGAAAGATGCCCAGCGCCCGGAACAACGCCGGGCTCAACTTGCGGATCGCCATTTCGACGAACTGCACCGTGCTGGCAATCACCACGATAAAGCTGATGAGTCGCAGGTACGGGGCGTGGGGCAGCACCCAGGTGTTCAGACACCACGACGCCAGGGCGGTGATCATCATGACGAAGATCGTCGCCAAGCCGAGGCGCAGGGCCGTGTCGATGCGCCCGGTGACACCGAGGAACGGACACAGGCCGAGGAAGTAGGCAAGGGTGAAGTTGTTGATGACACTCGCCGAAGCGAAGATGAAAAGCAGATCGTCCATGGCTAGTTCCGCTGTCGCACCCAGGCGAACAACACCAGCAATCCCGCCAGTGTGAGAACCCCCCCTGGAGGCAGCACCATGATCGCCCACGGCTCGAAGTTGTCGCCGAGCAACGGCACACCCAGCAGCGATCCCATGCCAAGGATCTCGCGGATGGCACCGATCATACACAGCGCCAGGGCAAACCCTCCCCCCATGCCGGCAGCATCAGCCAGCGCCAGGCCCACAGGTTGACGCGAGGCGAACGCCTCCTGACGACCGAGGATCAGGCAGTTGACGACGATGAGTGAGATGAAGGCGCCAAGTTGCTTGTGTGCCACAGGCATGTAGGCTGCCAGCAGGAAGTCCACCACCGTCACATAGGTGGCGATGACGATGATGTAGATCGAGATCCGCACCGGACGCGGTACGACGCGGCGCAGCAGCGACACGAGCAGACTGGAGCCGATCAGCACAAACGCCGTCGCTCCCCCCATGACGAGAGCATTCGTCAGCGTGTTGGTCACTGCCATCGACGGACAGAGCCCGAGGACGGCGACAAACACAGGGTTCTCGCGCCACAGCCCTTTGCTGAATTCGACACGCGCGTAGCGCCGATCACCCGTGGCCATCAGGGCGACCCCCCGGTGCTGATGGTGGCATCTATCTCGGCGCGCCAGCGCTGCAGTCCGCGGTTGAGAATGGCGACGACGGCCTCCGAAGAGATCGTTGCACCCGTGATGCAGTCCACTTCGTGTGCTGCCGTCTTGTCCCCCCTCTTCACCGGCACAATCCGCGGATCCACAGCCAGCTCGGTGAAGTTGGCCCGAAAGTGTGGATCTGTGGCAATACGATCACCGAGACCCGGTGTTTCGCGACTGTCGAGTACTTCCATACCAATGATCCGTTGACGGGCCGGGTCGTAACCGAAGAGCAGACTGACGCGGTCCATGTAGCCCGGACCATCGGCAGGGATCGCGTAGCCCACCAGGTTCCCCGCGGCGTCGCGCCCGGCGAACACGACCTGGCCATCATCGGTGCTCGTCAGGGTCGGCTCGATGCGCACCGTGCCGGGCAGCACCCGGGTCACGGCGGCAGCCAGCGCCTCGCGATGATTCTGCTCGATGCGGGGCGCCGTTGCCAGGTAGGCCCAGACGAGGATCAACCCGGAGAGCAGTCCGGCAACCGCGAGGGAGCCCGCAAGGCGCAGGGTCGAGGTGTGGGCCGTCGCCGGTTTTGCCGTGATCACTTGGCTCCCATGCCGGTGCCGAAGGTGCGCGGCTGTGTCAGGCGGTTGATCAATGGTGTCACGGCGTTCATCAGCAGAATCGCGTACATGACGCCTTCCGCCAGTCCCCCCCACGTGCGGATCAGCACAACGAGGAAACCGACGCCGGCGCCGAAAATCCACATGCCCCGCGGCGTCAGCGGTGTCGTCACCGGGTCCGTCACCATGTAGACGGCACCCAGCAGCAATCCACCCGAGGTCAGAGTGAACAGCGGTCCCGGCGCCACGTCACCCCACAATTGCAGCACACCGCTGAACAGCGCCGCCGTCAGCAGCGTCGCCACGGGCAGACGCCAGTCGAAGACGCGGCGCAAACCCAGCCACAGACCGCACAGCACCAGCACCAGCGCCGAAGTCTCCCCAAGTGAACCAGCAATGCCCCCGAGTATGAGGGTTTCCGGGGGGACGAAGGTCCCGGCGAACTTGGCCAGACCCAGCGGTGTTGCTGTCGTCGTGGCATCCGTCGCAGCGCGCATGAAAGGGGGCGCCAGCACCGATGGAGCCAGCGTCCAGAAGCCCTGCTGCGGCGCCGTCCACGTTGTCAGTGCCAGCGGAAAGGCTGCCTGCAGGAAGGCCCGGCCCACAAGGGCGGGGTTGAACAGGTTGAAGCCCAGCCCACCCCACACGGCCTTACCGAGGATGATGGCGACGGCGCCGCCGAGCAGTGCCATCCACAGGGGCGTCGACGGTGGCAGACAGAGGCCCAGCAGGATGCCGCTGAGTGCGGCGCTGCCATCACCAAGACGTGTTGAGCCTTTCCCGGAACGCCGTGTCAGCAGCCACTCGGTACCCATCGTCGCCGTCGTCGTCGCCACGATCAGCAGCAGGGCGGCGGCGCCAAAGTAGTAGGCCGCTGTTGCCACGACTGGGATGAGAGTCACCAGCACCTCCCACATCAGCCGCCGCGTGCCCAGCCCGCTGCTCACCCTTGGGGCGGGGGCAATCTCCAGATACGGCATGGACGGGCTCACCGGGATGCCTTCCGCGAGCGGACGGCCGCCTTGCCGAGGCGCATGAGATGCACCAATGGGATGTTTGACGGGCAGACATAGGAACAACTGGCGCACTCCATGCAGTCCATCATGTGGTGCGCCGCCAGCACATCGGCCGCCTGCGCCCGTGCCAGCAGGGCCAGGCGCGACGGATTGAGAAACACCGGGCACGCCGCCAGGCAGCGACCGCAGCGAATGCACGGCTCTTCGGCGATCTGGGCGACGGGATCGGTAAAGGCAAGAATGCCGGAGATGCCCTTGAGCACGGGTACGTCGAGCGCCTTCTGCGCCGCCCCCATCATCGGGCCACCGAGGATGACCTGACGGGTCTCCGGTCGCAGGCCACCACAATGATCCAGGACCTGCTGCACCAGCGTGCCCACGGGCACCAGCAGATTTGCCGGCCGACGTACGGCATTGCCGGCGACGGTCAGCACCCGCTCGATCATGGGTTTGCCCGTAGCTGCCAGATCCGCCAGCGCTGCCGCCGTGCCGACGTTGTTGACCACCACCTCGAGATCGATGGGCAGTTTGCCGCTGGGTACCTCGCGGTGCAGAATGGCATCGATCAGCATTTTTTCCGCGCCCTGCGGGTATTTCACCTCCAGGCGGATGACGTCGATATCGCCCCCGTCGACAGCTGCTGCTGTGAGCGCTGCCGCTGCATCCTCCTTGTTGCGCTCCACGCCGATGTAGCCGCGTTCGGCGCCGACCTGGCGCATGAGGATGCGCAGCCCGGTGATGACAGCGTCGGCGCGCTCGAGCATGAGACGATGGTCACACGTGAGATACGGTTCGCACTCGCAACCATTGAGAATAACGAAGCGCGCCTTCTTGCCCTCGGGCACTTCCAGCTTGACATGGCTGGGAAAAGCGGCGCCACCCATGCCCACCAGACCGGCTCGTTGCACTCGCTCGATGAGCTCTTTGGGTGTTGTCGCCGCCGTCGGTCGGTCGGCGTCGATCTCCAGCCGCTGACTGGCAAAGGGATCGATGCGAACGACGATGGCCGGTGACGGCACACCGCGCGAATGCGGCCGCACCTCGATGGCGGCAACCGTGCCCGTCACCGGTGCATGCAGAGCGGTGGAGATGTAGCCGTCGGGGGCGGCGATCATCTCACCACGGCGCACTTTCTGCCCCACCACGACCAGTGGCCGCGAGGGGGCGCCCGTGTGCTGCGACAGGGGCAGTACATACTCATCAACAAAGGGCATACGCTCAATCGGCAGCGTTGCCGTGTCCTTGTGCTCCGCCGGATGAATGCCATGGCGAAAGGTCTGCGCTCGCCACAGCATATCTCGCAGACCCATGGCCGTCAGCGACCCTTCTGGTAACCGGCCAGCTGCAACAGACGGTCTCGCAGCCGCGAGCGATAGACCACCAGGCGCCCGGCTTCAGCCTGCTGCAGGTGGTGCTCGAGTTCCGCCTGTTGTGCCTCACTCTTGGCCTCGCCCTCGACGCCGGGCGCTGCCGACGCTGGTGCCACGTCCGCGAGAGGCGCCGCTACGGCGACCAGTTCCTGCAGCAACGCCCATCGTGTCAGGGCATCCGCCGCGCCGGACAGCAGCGGGCCGGGATGGACTGTGTGTGCGGCGCCATCGATGTCAAGGCGCACCGGGTGCTCACTGCGGGCCTCGGCATCGAGCGCCAGCCATGCGGCGGAATCCACCGTGATGCCGTCGGCCGATCTATCGGTCTGGGTATCAGTCTGGGTATCAGTCTGGGTATCAGTCTGGGTATCAGTCTGCCAGCGGGATTCGCCCAGAGCCCAGTGCAGGGGCATCTGGACTACACCTGAGATCTCGTGGGCGACACACAGTTGGTCGCACGCCGGATTGCCCGCAAGACTCATTCTTGCACCGAACAACCCCGACGCCTGTGGATCGTAGTGCAGCAGCGGTGCCATGCGCGTGCGCACGGCGGCAGTGGCACGAGCGACAGTGCTGTCGGTGGCGAAGCCGTGCTGGCGCGGGCTCGGCGCGTAGACCTGCACGATGGCGCCACCATGTGCCGCAAGGGCGGCACGGACGCCGGTAAAGAGATGTTCGGGGTGCGCCACCGAACTCGACAGGACGTGGGCGCGACGGTGCGCCAGCGCCAGCGGCAGCAGATCGCCACTGCCGGCACGATTCAGGCCGTCGAGCACGAGAACCAGCAACTGCAGGTCGCCACGAAGCGCTTCGTCGAGATGGGCGGTGAGCGCCGGCAGCCCGGCAGCCGTGGTCAGCAGCACCACCAGCGGACACAGGCCCCGTTCCTCTGCCGTCGGCGGAATATCGACCTCGGTCGCAGCGTCCAGCAGGTGACGGATACGACGAAGGGCCAGGGCTTCGGCCTGGCGGGATACCTGCAGCGCCCGCGCGGCACCGGTGGCAATACGCGCCGCATCGGCACCATCACCCACCACAAGAGGCACGCTGAAGGGATTGCGCCCGAGGTCGGTCGCCCACTCGAGTCCGGGTTGGCGGTCGATGACAAGCTCAAAACGGGAGCGCCCCTCCCCACCGGCTGCCTGCATCACGCGTGACTGCAGCGCTTCGACCCAGGTGGCGCCCTCGGTGAGAGCCCGCACTCGGGAGACATCGAGGGAGCCGCTGGAACTGCCACCGGCCTCCAGACGGTTGAGCACTTCCGCGAGGGACACGGCGGCGCCGTCTCCCTGGCGCAGGGCATCGCTCACCGCGCCCAGATCCGTTGCCGCAACGGTGCCCGACAGGGCGGCGGCGACAGCGCTGCGCAGTTGCTCGGCCAGTTCCTGCAGCTGAGCAGAAAAGGCGATCCAGCGGCGCTGCTTGTCGTACTCGATGATGGCCGCCACCTGGCGCACCGCCAGACGGGCGCCGGAGCCCGGTTCAGCGCCATCACCACCGGCGACGGAACTCATGCTGTGACGCGACATGAGGACCGCCCCGAGAGGACCGATCCGTGCATCTGCCGCCGCTGCGGCAATCGTGGCGCCACTGGTGTCAGGCAGAGCTTCACACAGACGCCAGGCGTCACGCATCACGTCGAGGCGCTCCGCGGTCTGCGTGACCTGCCCCAGAGCCCCTTGTGGGCAGACTGCGCCGCAGACGCCACATCCCTGACAGGCCTGCGGCGAGACGGTGAGCACGAGCAACTGTCCGCTGCCCCGCTGCTGCGTGTGGGCTTCGTGGAACAGCGCTTCCGTCACCACCGGCTTGAGCAGGCCCACCTGCGCCACCAGGGCCTGGAACAATCGGCGCAGTGTCTGCCGCGCCTGCTCCTCGTCACTCTCTTGATCTGGCTTGTCCGGATCTGGACCCTCCGGTTTGGGCCCTTCCAGTTTGAGCCGTGGCAGGACCCACTCGCAGGCCGCCGACAACTCTGCACCCGTCAACGCCGTTGCCGAGGCCCTGGCCATCTCACCGTCAATGCGAGTGGCAACCTGACGCAGACTACGTCGCAGGATACTCCAGGCCGGGTCGGCAGGTCCTTCCTCGGCGGCGGCAGCCCGTTGGGCAGCGGCTTCCAGCAACACCTGCGTCGGCAGTGCCACCGATGCCAGGGCGGAGTCGGGACAACTGGTCCAGCAGCGTCCGCAGCCGTTGCAGGCTGCCGCCGTCAGCAGCGGCACCCGCTCACGATGCCCGCCCATGTCGTAGAACGCGGCGGTGCATGCCGGCACCGCACCCAGCGCCAGGTGTGGATCCGGCACGGGGGAGCCGCGATCCTCGCCATGCTGGCGCGGCTGTTCGAACTCGCCCCAGAAGCGGGAGACACTGTCGAAGGTCGTGGCGGCATTGCTCCATCGCTGCAGCAGTTGCGGCACCTGGGGTTCACGCGCCGATGTCGGTGGCTCGGGCAACGACTGCCAGTCGACGAACCCGGGAAAGTCTTCTGCCTGATCCGACAGCTCCGGCAACTTGCTGATGAGTTCCACAAAGGGGCTCGCGGCGACGAGCAGCCGCAGTCCTCGTACAACCCAATGCTGGCGCCAGGCGGACGGCAGCGCCTGCCATACGGCCTCGCCAGGGGCTTCGGTGCGCACAACGATGATGGCACCCGGCGCCAGGTCGACAAAGGGGTCGGCGGCGATGGACGGATCGACACCATCAACGAGCATCAACCCCGGCGCCGGCAGGTCCGCACCGGTCGGCCAGGTTCCACGTGCGGCGGCGACCCGTACACGCCACAGGCCTGGCTCGCGCTCGACCATGTCGCCGCGTGTCTCCACACCCGTGGTGGCCAGCATCACCGCCAGCATGTCGAGCAGGCCCTCTGGCGGTGCCGAGTGTCGCACCTGTATGGCGAGGGTCGTCGCCGCGGGCGGCGTCAGGCGCAGTGGCTGAGCCGGCGGCAGCGCCATCTGTTCAAGTTCCGGATGATCGCGCCGCAGGCGATCGAGCAGTACCTGTCGCCGGGGAAAGTCCGAACACCCCGGTGCACGGATGCCGAGGTGGACTGATACGCGTGGTGCCGCCGACTGCAGGTTGCTGATCACCGCAACGGCCAGCGCCTCATCGAGCCGGTTGCATGTCGCCGAAAGAAACTCGACCCCCGTGGCGCCAGGACAGGCTCGCACCTGTCGCAGCAACGGAGGATCGGCTGCGCCTGCGTCCGGCGACGCACCGGAGCGCTCGAGAACGCAGATCCTCTGCGCCCCCCGCAAAGCTTCGGCCAGTGCCGCATGCGGGAAGGGCTGCAGCCACTGCAGGCCGACAACGGCAACGGGCTCCCCACTGTCGCTGAGTGCCTCAGCCACGGCGGCGGCGGCCAACGTCATCGGCCCGTGGGTGACCAGCACACGTCGGGCATTGGCCGGACCGACGCGCACGAAGGGCGCCAGATCGCGACCCGTCATGGCAGCAAATCTGGCACGCGCCGTCTCCACCAGCCCCGGCAACGCGGCAGCAAAGAAGACTCGCCGGCCGGCGATGGCCGCCTCACCTTCGGGGCCGCTGGCAGGCACCGTGCCGTGTGCCGCCGGCTGTTCCGGGTCGAGCCAGCGTGGATGACGCCGGCGGTGGGCACCGAAGACGAGGGCCTGTGCCGGCGTCGGCGACTCGATCTGCTCGTGCGCCGGTCCCGGCATGAAGCGGACCAGATCCGTGTCGGGCAATCGCAGTCGTGACAGGTGCAGCAGGTCGTGGCGATCGACAGCGATGGCACCGGGCATCAACGCCATTTCCGCCACATGATGTGCCACAAGTGCGGCGTCAACCGTCGCCTGGGGCGTCAGTGGATGCAGCAGGAAGGCGCCACTCTCTGCGATCCAGTCAAACCCTGCCCACAGGACCAACGGCAGATGGGTGGCGGCAGCGGCGCGCAGTTGCGGCGCCAGGTCACCAAGATCGGTATCCGGCGCATGGACTGCCGTACGCAGACCGCTCAGACTCAAGCCACGCGCCTGGGCCATGGCCGCCGCTGCATCGGTGTCGGTTACGGTGACAACAGCGCTGCCAAAGTGATTGGTTGCAGGTCCTGCGGGCTCCGTACCGACCTGACAGAGGGCATCAACGCTTGCCTGTTGCGCCAGATGTAAGGCACGACCCAGAGACATGGTGCACTCCTGGCCCGGATGATCCGGCGGCGCCGGCTCACGCTGATGCAGGCTGTCAATCCACCCGCGAAGACCCCGCCGCGCTTCAGCCACGGGTGATCGCCTCCTCGATGCCGAGCAGCACCGGCGTGGCACCAAATTGATCCCCCGTCACCCAGCGGATCGCACCTGTCGGGCAACGGGCAGTGGTGCTCGCCGCGGTCTGCTCCGGCACATAGATGCGCGGCAGCCCCCCCTCCATGCGGACAGCACCTTCGGGGGCGTCGAGGGCGCACCGGCCGCAGGCGTCACAGGCAACGCGACAGACGTCCCGTGCCGCCTCACCGGACAACGGGTTGCGGCATTGCACGAGCAACGGGTTGTTGATGGGCTCAAGCGTGAACAGATCGAGGGGACACACGGCGACACAGTCGTTGCACGCGGTGCACAGATCGACGGCCACCACGGGCAGGGCCTCGTCATTCATGTGGATGGCGCCAAAGGTGCAGGCATGGTCGCAGTCACCCAGCCCCAGACACCCCCAGGGGCAGGCACGGCCCCCACCATTGACCAGATGGGCCGCCCGACAGGATGAGGGGCCGCGATAATCGGCGACCATACCGACCGACGACTTGCCGCCGGCGCAGTGGAGGCGGGCCACACGGCGCTCCTGCAGACCGACGTCGACGCCGAGAAAATCGGCGATGCCCCGGATCCCATCCGCGGTGCTCACCGTGCAGCCGCCGGGTGTGACCTTGCCGAGAACCAGCGCTTCGGCGAAGCCGCGGCAGCCGGGTTGACCACAGGCGCCGCAGTTGGTGCCTGGCAACAGTGTCTCGACCTGCTCGACGCGCGGATCTTCCTCGACGCG
>JAQCJA010000056.1 GCA_027593305.1 bacterium | reverse complement strand
AAGCGGCCGGCACTGACGTATTACCAGGACATCGAAGACTGGCCCGACCGCCTGCAGGCCACGACCTGGCCGCATGCAGAGGCGCTGTATCCCGACAACTTCGTTGGCCAGCAGACGGTGGACTACCTCAAGGCCAACGCCTACGACAAGCCCCTGTTCCTGTGGTGCGGCTTCACCGGGCCCCATGATCCGTACGACGTGACAGCAGATTTTCTGGCACTCTACGACGAGGTAGCTGTTCCCGATCCCGTGGGTTTTGCTGGCGAACTCGACAGCAAGCCGCCACCGCAGCGCGCCGCCATGGACGGTATGGAGGGCAAACACTCACCGGCGGCGCTATGGTGGAGTCAAGCCACGCCGGCGCGGATTGCCCGCATGCGCAAACACTACTATGCAAACATCACTCTCATGGACGACTGGGTGGGGCAGATGGTTGCCGCTCTGCAGCAACGGGGGCAACTGGACAACACCGTCGTCGTCTTCACCAGCGATCATGGAGATTGTCTGGGCGACCATCACCAGGTCTACAAGTTCTCCTCGCACTACGACAGTGTCGTCCGCGTGCCCCTGGTATTGGCCGGTCCTGGTGTTGCCCGGCAGGGGGTGCGCGCGCCCCTGGTGGCAGCGATCGATCTGGGGCCGACATTTCTTGATATGGCGGGGTTGGCACCAATGGCTGATGCCTGTGGCATATCGCTGCAGCCACTGCTGGCCGGCCAGGATCGGGTGCTGCACGAGTGTGTCTTCTCCGAACACGGCGCCCGTGTCATGGCGCGCACCCGCGAGTGGAAACTGGTGTTGTTCCTTGGCGAGAACTACGGCGAACTGTACGATCTACAGACCGACCCCGACGAACTCCATAACCTGTACGACGAGCCCCACGCAGATACTGCGCGCCGCCAGATGGTGGAACGCACCATGCACTGGTACGGCACGACACGGATGAAACGGCATTGAGCACATATCTGACCGCCGAAGAGGCGATCCAGCACATGCAGGAGGGACGCTTTCTGGTCCTGGTCGATTCACGCGACCGCGAAAACGAGGGGGATCTGATCATCGCCGCCGAGCACCTCACGGCAGACAGAGCGGCCTTCATGATGCGCGAGGCGCGCGGCATGTTTCTGTTGTCGACGACGCAGGATCATCTGCGGCAACTGGGCATTCCCCTCATCGAGCCTCGCGGTGGTGATATACAGATGACACCGCGCATGGGTCTGCCTTTTGATGCCCGCCTCGGCATCCGTACCGGTATTGCTGCCGCCGATCGCGCCGAGACCGTGCGGCAGACACTGCTGGCCCATGCTGCTCCCGAGGATTTTGTTGTGCCGGGTCACGTGCAGCCCCTGGCCGAACATGAGCAGGGCCTTGCCGCTCGCCAGGGCCACACGGAAGGCTCCGTCGGTCTGGCGCGCCTTGCCGGTCTGTTTCCGGCGGCGATGATGTCAGAAATCCTTACCGATGCAGGGGAAATGGCGCGGCGGGATGATCTGGAGAAGTTCGCCGCCCGTCACAGGATCGGCATTGCCACCGTCGAAGATGTCGTTGCTTGTGCCTGTGCCTGTAGCTGATACGATCATCTGCTAGACCCTACCGCCCGACTTCGCGGATCCGCCCTCGCGCCGGCGCCATGACCGTGCCCTGGTGCTGTGTGTAACGAATCTGGGCATCAACCATCTCCGTCTGGGTGTCCGTCCAGTTCTCGACCTCCGCGCCAAAGAACCGGGCGCCGCGCTGCACGAGATAGGCTTCGGCGGCGATCGTGTAGGTCGCCGCCGGATCGATGTCGGCAGCGACGATCCGCTGGCCCTCGGGTCTGGACCGATCAAAGCTGTAGCGGATGCCGGCGACCTGCATGGGGCGGTCCTTGCCGTCGCGCAGGTCGAATTCGAGGATGGCGAGCAACTGCTGCCCCGAACGCTGGAAGGTCTGCAACCTGTTGGGAAAGTTCATGGCGAACAGATCACGGATGGAGATCGCATCCTGCTGCATGTCAGTGCGGATGCCCGGATTGTTCTGGAAGGCGACGTCGGCATCCGTGGCAAAGAGCGCCGCATCACAGAACCAGTTGCCCAGATCGGAGTCCCACGCGCCCGGGGGATGGCTGTCACGAGTCAGGGCCTGGCCCGCCTGGCCGATGAAACCGATGGCATCCCAGTCGATGGGTCTGGCGGGGGCCATCGTCCACCTGCCTTCCGGCTTGGCGGCAAGGCGGACCTCGATAAATCCCGGCTGCAGCGGGCCCACATCTCGACCATTGACGACAACCTGGCGGGGTCCGTCGAGATCGTCCAGGGCCCCCACGGACTGGAGCCGGAAGCTGCTCACATTGTCGACGTGGATGTCGATCCGGTCTGCGTGCAGCTCTGCCTGCAGAGACATTTCCCTGGCCCACATCTGCGGCCATTCGAGCCGTACCCACGGTGCCTGCGCAAGCCACGGCAGAAACGCTGACATCGATACCCGCTGGGGCTCGATGAGTTGCACTTCGTGGGCCTCGAACCATTGTTCACGTTGCTGCCGAGCGTCGCCGACGATGTAGACTTCGGTCGCAGGGACATCGGCGGCATTCGGTACACGCCAGCGCAAACCGAAGGGTGTGTTGCCGTCGTACCGGGGGTCAGGCTGGATCTCGCAGACCTTGATGCTGAAATCAAAGCCGCCCCGCTGTTGTTCGGCACGAACCAGGACGCGGTGCCATCCCGTCATCAGGTCGATGGGGATGCGTTCATTGGGCAGGTGGTGGCGCCGCCGGCCGATGTAATTGTAGATCTGCTCGCCGTCGAGCCAGATCGTCAGCCCTTCGTCGGAGCCGACCCATAGTTCGGCCGGTTCGTTGCGGGGGGCGGAAAACTCCGCGTAGGCCCAGGCGACAACATGTGTGGGGTCCGTGAAGTAGCGGTCCAGGTCGATCTTGTCGTCGTGGAAATAGACCGGCGTCGACCAGCCATCCTCGCCTGCGGCGGGCCGGACGTCCAGATCCGGAGGCGTGTCCTGCGCCAACGGCACAGGGTCACGCAGCAACCACGTGCGATTGGACATGCCGTAGTGGCCGTACTCGCCGTTGTCTCCCCAGTCGGCCGGGTGCTTCTCAAAGGGATGGGCCAGGGCGACGGCGTCGCCGTGTACGTGGATCCGTTCCAGTCGCCCTTCGCCCAACCCCAGACGCGTCCCCAGTTGCAGAAACTCCATGTCATCGGGATTCATGCCCATGACGCGCGCCGCCACGGCATCCACGGCAAACACATCATTGCCGGCCAGTACCATGTTGGTTCGTACGGGATGCCCGCCGTCACCGACGATGCGCGCTTTCTCCATGCCGACAATCGCGTCAACGACGGCGAAATCGACACCGGCGACACCGGCCAGATCGGTAATGGTTTCATCGAGGGTGCGGGCCGTGTGCCAGATGCCGGGATTGCCACTGCCCGGTGGCCAGCCACCCCCCTTCGGCCAGCCGTACTTCAGCCCCGGTCCAATGCCGATCAGGTTCTTGATCGCCACGGTCATGCCCACAGCGCCGGTGACCTTCATCACGGGAACGCTGATCAGGACGTCGGCATCCAGAACGGTGCGCGGCACCCAGTAGCTGTCAGCGATCAGGCCCCCACCCGGGGGCGTGACTGCGATTGCCTCATCGTAGTTGAGATCAACGATGTGCAGGTCAACGCCCGCCAGATCGGCGTCCTGGAGCAGGGCGCGGTATCCCGCCGTGGCAAAGCCGTCGCCGATCTCGATGTGTTCGGCCAGACGGATCACGTCCTGTCGCTCCGGCGGAACCCACACGCCACCTTCGGCGATCGTCAGGCGTGCCGCCGGGGCCATCTCGTGAACGGCCTCGACCAGGGCTTTCACCACCCGCCAGTCGGTGACATCCCCCTGCTCGTGCGTGGCGTGGACGATGTTGACTTTGCAGACAACATCGACGACACCATCGGCACCCGGACGGGCGGCGTCCAGCACAGCACGCAGGCCGCCCTGCTCCACGGCGCGCCGTACCATGGGCCGAATGTGGTGCGCGTAATCGAGGCGGGCATCGGCGGCGACTGGCACCGGCAGGGCGGCATCGTCGGAGCGTACAATGGCGACGTCCGCCGACCATGCCGGCGCCGCGAGCAGCGCCAGCAACAGGGCAAACAACAAAGGACGGCGGCCTTGCGACCGCCGTCCCTGCGCCACGACAGAAAAGCGTCGTGTCATGGACTTCACTCGGCGTCGTAACCCGCCAGGGAGCGCACCCAGATGTTGCGAAAGCGCACCGCATCTCCATGGTCCTGCAGGCGCAACCCACCCACCTCCGGATCGGGTGTCGAGTAGGTGGCGACATTCTTGTGGCCCGTAGGGCCCATGGCCTCCTGCCGGTGATGCAGCAGCACCCCGTTCAGAAGTACGGTGACGGCGGCGGGAACAACGAGCCAGCCCTCGTCCCATACGGGGGCATCGAAAATGATGTCGTAGCTCTGCCACAGGCCCGGTTTGCGACAGGCGTTGACCAGCGGCGGGAACTGACCATAGATGCCGCCCGTGGTCCCATCTGCGTAGGTCGGATTGTTGTAACAGTCGAGGACCTGGATCTCGTAGCCGGAGCTGATATCGCTGCTGTGCAGGAACACGCCGCTGTTGCCGCGGCCCTGGCTGTCGCCCTGGACCTTTTCCGGGGCGGCCCACTCCACGTGCAACTGACAGTCCCCCCACTGCTTGACAGTGCGGATGTCGCCGGTGCCCTTGACGACCTCCATGTAGCCATGCTCCACCTTCCAGCCGACGTCGGCGTCCGGATCCTTGACGCTCTCCCACTCGGACAGGTCACTGCCATCGAACAGGACGACGGCGTCCGAAGGGGGGGCACCCACTTCGGCACCCGGCGTGATCACAAGCGGTTGTGGCCGCTGACTGTCGTGTACGCGGTAGGGCTGTCCGGGGATGAAGTCGGTATCGTCGTAACCAAGGGAAGCCATTGCAGCCTTCTTTCTGTCTGTTGACTGAACGAACTGTGGAACGTCAGGCCGCCCGACGCAGGATGCGCCCGGAGCGGCTGTCGGTGAGGTGGCCGTGGCACACGGCGGCAACGCCGTTAACGAAGACCATGTCGATGCCCTGCGGATAGCGGTACGGATCGTCAAAGCTGGCCCCTTCGGCGATGGTCTCCGGATCAAAGACGACGACATCCGCCCACGCGCCCTCGCGCAGCAGACCACGGTCGGCCAGCCGGAAGCGGGCCGCCGCATGGCCCGTCAACTTGTGCACGGCCTGCTCCCAGGTGAGGGCGCCCTGCTCGCGGATGAAGCGCCGCAGGAAGTAGGGAAACGCGCCGTACGAGCGGGGGTGGTGTTTGCCTTCCGCCAGCACACCTTCGGGGATCAGGCTGAAGCCGTCGGAGATCACCCCTCCCGTTTCGTGGCGGGCGATGTTGAGAAAGTCCTCCTCGGATACATCCTCGGCCAGCATCCACGGACGGGCCTCATCCTCGAGGATGATATCGAGCACGGCATCGTGCGGGTCCTGGCGGCGAAGCCGACCGATCTCGGCAAAACTCCTGCCCGCCAGATGCGCATTGGTGGCGGCGCTGCCCAGCCAGATCCGCTCCCAGCTGCCATCCTTGACCAGATTGCGCTTGCGGCTGCCGCCACTCTCGGCGCCATGGGTCATGGTGTCCGTCTTGATCCTGCGGCGTTGCTCCGGATCCCGCAGGCGCCGCAACAACGCCTCGTCGCCACCGTCGAGGGCCCACGGCGGCAGCAGCGACTTGAGCGTGGTTGAGCCGATGGTGTAGGGGATTGCATCACAGCTGATGTCGATGCCCCGGGCCCGCACTGCGTCGATCGTCGCCAGCAGGTCGACGGTGGCGCCGAGCATGGGCGAACCGGGCTGCATGTGTGATACGTGACCGGTGATGCCCGCCTGCTCGGCGACGGCGATGACTTCACCCACAGCCTCGGCGATACCCAGGGTCTGGTTGCGGATGTGGCTTGTATAGAGGCCCCCGTAGCGCCCCACAACCCTACCCAGTTCGACCAGTTCCGCGAGGGGTGCATAGGGACCGGGTGCATAGGCCAGGCCACTCGACAACCCGAGGGAACCATCTTCCATGGCCTGAGCCGTCAACTGGCACATCCGGTCCAGTTCGGCCGTGGTCGCGGCGCGATCATCCCAACCCATGGCGGCGACACGGATGTTGCCGTGGCCCACGAGCGTCGCCACATTGGTGCCTATGCCTTGTCCGGAAAGACGGGCGAAATACTCGTCAAAACCTGTCCAGTCGCAGACCATGCCGCGGGTCATGGCCGGATCGAGGGGCCCATAGTACGGCACGTGATCGAGGGTGGGGGCGGCGGATACGCCACAGTTGCCGGCGATCTGTGTCGTGATGCCCTGGGCGACGGCGGAGGACGCGCGCCCCTCGACGACGAGGGTCAGATCCGAATGGGTGTGAATGTCAATGAAGCCCGGGGCAACGAAGCGGCCGGCGGCATCGATTGTTTCGTGGGCGCTGGCAGCAGAAAGCTCGCCGATGGCGACGATGCGCCCATCCTGAAAGGCCAGATCGACATCCTGGCCCGGGGCACCGGTGCCATCGAGCACATGGCCGTTTCGCAGGAGTGTGTCATACATGATCATGTACTATAGAAGGGGTGGCGAATGGCGGCAAGGTTGTCGATGATGAAGAAGATCCTCGTCGACATCCATATCTATCTGAGCCTGCTCTGCGCCGGTTACATGATCATCTATGGCGTCAGCGGCATCGCCTTCAACCACCAGTTGCAGCCGACGGATGCTCCCGGGGCAACCTGGGAGACCAGCATCGACGTGCCCGTGTTCGACACGGACCAGGCCAGCGCCGAAGCCGCGCGCGATCGGTTGCAGCTGGTCGGCTGGGTACCGAACTGGCGCCTCTCCCATCCGCAGCCGGACCAGCTGCTGTTCTTCGTCAACCGTCCCTCGCGGGAGTACCGGGTCCTGCTCCATCAGGTGACGGGCAGCGTGCAGGTGCAGGAGACCCGCCGCGGTCTGCTCGGCGCCGTTCTCGGCCTGCACGGCCTGGGCAGGATGCCCAACTCCGCCTGGAGCCGAAGCTGGAGCATCTATACCCAGATCTCCACCTGGGCCCTCATATTCTCCGTTCTCAGTGGCATCTGGTTCTGGTGGCTGCGCCCCGGCTGGCGTCGTTCGGGTTGGTGGATGCTCGGCCTGGGTTCGGGTGGTTGTGTGCTGTTCATGCTCTACATCATCGGCTGAGACAGACATGTATATCCTGATACGGATCGTGCATCTGTGCACCGGCCTGATTCTGGCAGCGGGACTGCTCATGTACGGTGTCTCCGGACTCGTCATGACCAACGGCGACTGGTTTCCCCGCGGTAAGAGCGAGACGACGACCCGCGAGCTCTCCTCCGTTGTGGCGGCGCGTATGGCGCCGGAGATGACGCCGGACGAGGCGGGCACATGGCAGCCCCAACTGGCTGACGAACTGGGCCTGCGCGGGCGCCCGGGCAAGATGCAGCAAAAGGACAACGGTGACTGGACTTTTGACTGGAGCCGGCCCGGGACCAATGATCAGTTGCTGGTGCACCCCGGTGATGCGGCCGTCACTTTGACGACGGCGACGGCAAATGCCACGGGCACGCTGAATCGGCTGCACCACTTTCATGGCTACGCGGGGGGACCGCGCTACTTCGTCTGGGGGTTGTTCGTCGACCTGGCGAGCCTGGCCATGATCCTGTTTCCCCTCACAGGCATCTGTCTGTGGTATCGGCTCAAGAAGGATCATCGCGCTGGCTGGCTCGTGCTGGGAGGCAGCACCGCCTACGGCGTTGGTTCGCTTCTCTACCTGATCAGTGGGCCATGATGGGTCACGTCGGCAACGATGTCGTCGACCTGTGTGATCCCCACATTGCCGGGCACTTCGAGCG
The DNA here is from genome assembly GCA_027593305.1 of bacterium. Taxonomy (GTDB): domain Bacteria; phylum Latescibacterota; class UBA2968; order UBA8231; family UBA8231; genus UBA8231. The sequence continues at coordinate 7,156 of JAQCJA010000056.1, read as the reverse complement.
CAGCCGTTTCGTCGCCCGCGTCTGCGACGCCGGGGAAGTCGCCCGTGTTGCCGCCAGCGACGATCCGCACCGACTGCTGTGGTCGTTGTTCGCCGCCAAGGAAGCCGGCTACAAGGTGCTGGCCAAAATGACGCCGGGCATCGCGTTTTCGCCGCGCCGGTTCCTTGTTGATGCAGCATCGACGCGGGTGACGCATGACCAGTTGGACCTGTGGCTGCACGTGACACATGGACCGGAATGGGTCCATGCCATTGCCGGCCACGGCGAGGGCGAGCCCGTGTGGGCTGTCGAGCGCCGCGACGCGGCGACCGGGGAGAGTGCGGCGGCGCGGGATCTGGCCGTGCGGCTTGCTGCAGGACGCCTCGGACTGGCGCCGGAAACGCTCACCGTGGATCGCGAGCCAGATCGTCGTTTCCGCGACGCACTCGCCCCGCCGGCGATGCTGCAGGGTGGCCAGCGGCTGGCGCTGGATGTGAGTCTGTCCCACGATGGTCCGTGGGTGGCGTGCGCCCTGCTGCAAATCAGCCCGTGAGTTGCTGACGCAGCTCCTTTTCCTGCGCCGCCAGTTGCGCCACCTCTGCCAGAACCCGCCGTCCAGCCTTCACCTGATTGCGTAACAGACGTGGGTCCTCGTCATCAAACTCGGACAGATCCACGGGGTCACCAAAGACGACGATCACAGGATTCCGGCCAGCGATGTTGCTGCTGATTTCGCGGCATACGTCGTTGCTCAGACCATGGATGAAGACGGGCACGACGACGGGGCGCGCCTGCAGCACGACCTTGCCGAAACCCGGTTCAGCGGCGAGCAATTCGTAGGGATCGGGTCCCTTGCCGCGGGTGCCCTCCGGATGAATGCCAACCAGCGTATCCGGCGAGCGCAGTTCGGCGGCGAGGAAGTCGAGACCGGCACGGGTTACGCCGCGCTTGCCGCGCGCACGAAAGACGGGAGGGAACATGGTGGCGCAGGTGACGATGGTATTGAGGAACACCCCGACGGGATGATCGTAGAAGAACTCGGAGCGGACGGGAAAGTAGAACCGCGGCCACCGTCGGGTCGCCTGGTAAATCGTGCAGGCGATGATGAACTGGTCGAAGAAACTGCGATGGTTGGAGGCGATCAGAACCCCCCGATCGTGGGGCGTCTCGATCAGCCGCTGCAGGCCGATGGTATGCAGCCGGCGCGATACGGCAAGCCACTGGATCCAACGGCGATGGATCCGGGTATTGATCCAGTGGGACACCGAATGCAGCGCCGAGGCGTTGAGCCAGTCGGCAAAGAGCAGGGCCCGACGCTCGATGCCGCTCAGACTGTCCAGCTCAGCAGACGGAATCTGCATCCGTCCATCGCCGGCGCCTGAGTCGGTCATCGGAAGCGCAGGAAAGGGTCAGTCGACCCGCGACAGTCGCCCGGCGTCAGCTGGTTGCGGCGACGATCAAATTGACGGCGTCACCGACGGTGTTGACGCCGTCGGCGTCGTCGTCGGAGACTTCAATATCAAAGCTGTCCTCGATCTCAAGGACGATGTCCACGAGGCGGGCGGAGTTGACCTCGAGATCCTTCTGCAGCGACGTCTCGAGGGAGATGGTGCCGAGGGCTTCTTCGTTCTTGGCGAAGGGCCTGAGGATCTCAACGACTTTGTCGAAGACGTCCTGATTCTCCATGGTAGCAGTCCTTATTGCGTGAGGGTGTGCGATCGGGCTTTTTGAAGTTAGGCAAATTTACGGAAGATGACGCAACCGTTGACGTCGCCGAAACCGAAACTTGCTTTGGCGATGGTCCTGAGGTCGGGCAGGTCGATGGTCTCATGCACGACGGCGCCTGCAAAGGCCTCCAGCTCGGGATGCAGATCGTCGCAGTTGATCGATCCGTGGATGAAGCCGTGGTGCAGTTCGAGGATCGAGGCGACACACTCCAGACCGCCGGCGGCACCGAGGGCGTGACCGATCAGGGACTTCGTCGAGTGGATGTAGGGCATGTCCGCCGGGGCCCGCTCCAGCGCCTTGGACCAGTTGTTGACCTCATGTGGATCAGCGAAGGTGGCGGTCAGGTGCCCGTTGATGGCGTCGATCTCGGTGCCGGCGATGCCGGCGTCTGCCACGGCACCGCGGATGCAGCGCTGCACACTGTTCGGATTGGGGGCCGTCATGCTGCCTCCCTGACGGTGGCCGCCACAGTTGAGGGCACCACCAAGAACCTCGGCATAGATACGGGCACCACGGCCCTGGGCGGACTCGAGCTCCTCGAGCATGAGCACACCCGCACCGGAGCCGGGAATGAAGCCGGCCGCCGAAGCACTCAACGGGCGCGAGGCAGCTGCCGGATCATCGTTCTTCGTCCGATTCAGGACTTTCATGGCATCGAAGCCGGCCCATATGTAGTGCGAGTGACCCTCTGAGCCGCCGGCGAGCATGCGTGTTGCCAGGCCGTCGCGGATCCGTTGCGCCCCCATGACGATGGCTTCCGTCCCGGTGTTGCAGGCACTGGAATTGGTGCTCACCTGATTGCCGAGCCCCAGCAGGCCGGCAATGCGGGCGCTGTTGCCACTCGACATGATCTGTTCAACCATGGTGCTGCCAAGGCGCCGTACCTTGCCGGCGTCGACGCGGGGTCCCAGGGTCTGGCTGATGGTGTCGATGCCGCCAATGCCGGTGCCGATTATGGCGCCCGTTTCCCAGTCGGCCTCAACTTCGGGCCCCGGAACTTCGAAGCCGGCATCCTTCCAGGCATCGATGGCGCCAATGGCGGCGTAGATCATGTTGGCGTTCATGGCGAACAGTTCTTCGGCCGACAGATACTGCTCCTGGAACTGCTCCACATTCTCCGGAATGCCACCCACCTGGCAGGCGAAGTTCAGTTCTTCAAGATGCGCGTGATGACGGATGCCACTGCGGCCGTCGCGCAGGGCGGAGGTGAATTCGTCGAGACCGTGCCCGTTGGGCGCCAGTACGCCAAGGCCAGTGACAACAACGCGTCGTTTAGCTTTGCTCACGAGAAACTCCCATGCCGGAAACAGTGCCGCCGGCCACATAGGTGCCGTCGGCGAGGGTCAGTGTGACTTTGGATTTCAGCTTGCGCCGACGCCAGAACAGCTTCTCTGCCGTGACCCGTACCGTCGCCTCTGGCGGCACAACACGGGCGAACTCTACCTCGGCATCGGTGAAGAGTGTGATCGTCTTGGCAACCTCCTCTCTCGGTAGTTCCAGGCCCAGCAGATAGATCCCCATGGCGACAAGACCCGTCTGGCACATCGTCTCCACGAGGATGACACCGGGGGTCACCGGATTGCCCGGGAAGTGGCCCTGGTAGAAGTTCTCGTCGACGCGGTAGGTGTACTCGCCCACGGCGGTCGACTCGCTCAGTTCCACCAGGCGGTCGATGAAACGGAAGGGGCGCTGCTGGGGAATGAGATCAAGGACCTCTTCGGCGGTCAGCATTCCCGGTTACTGGCTCCGGTCCATGATGCCGCCCAGACTGTTGGCGGAGCGCTCGGGGTAGTCGGGGTAGCCGATGTCGAGGAACATGCCCACCTTGGCATCCTTTACGGTGTAGATGTGCTCGCCATCAACGAAGACCTTGGCCGTGCCGATGGAGACGGCCGACCCGGACTCCTTCAACTGCGAGAAGCGCCGGATGTCGACCTCATAACGCACGACCTTGTTGTATGGGCGGATCTGCCCGGCGAACTCGACCTCTTTGCAGCCCAGGGCCCGACCCGAGCCGGGTGCGCCGCAGACCGACGTATACAGGCCCACGAGTTGCCAGATGGCGTCGACTCCGAGACAGCCCGGCTGTACCGGGTCGCCACGGAAGTGGCAATGGAAGAACCAGTCCGCCACGTTGATGTCCTGCTCACCGACAATGCGCCCGCGGGCACCACGGCGCACCACTTCGACCACTCTGGAGAGCATGAGCATGGGTGGCGCCGGCAGCCGGATGAACTGTTCGGGGGCATCATCGACGAGATTGCCCTGGGACAGGCCCAGCAATTCCTCGTAGGTGAAATGGTCCCGCTCGGTGTATTCCGCGTACAGCATGTCTTACCCCACGTCGATACAGAGACTGGACCAGGTCAGGCCTGAGCCGACAACCACCATGATGACGCTGTCGCCGTCGCCGAGTTCGTCCCAATGCTGAGAGAGTACACAAGGGCCACCTGCCGCCCCGGTGTTGCCGAAGTCGTGCACGTTGTACCAGTGGGCCCCATCGGCCAGATCCAGCCGGCTGGCGACACTCTGCAGCATCAGCAGGTTGGCCTGGTGGCCGATGAAACGCATGACACCGCCATGCGTGCTGGCGCGCTCCTGAGCCGATGCTCTGAGGGCCCGTGCACAGGACAACGTCGTCTTGATGGCAAAGCGCTGCACCGCATTGCCATCCTGATGGAAATGCCCGAAGCGCGGAATACAGACCGCATCCCAGCGTGCGGAGTCGGAGGCAAGGCTCGTATCCCGCACGCGCAGTCGTGAGGGCTCCTCCATAGACACCACAGCGGCACTGGTACCATCACCCCAAAGAACCGCAGTGCTGCGATCGGCATAGTTGACGGCCGTCGTCGTATTCTCCGGATTGACGACAAGGACGTAACTGGGCAGCCCCGACATGGAGGACAGAAAGTGCATCTGCGCGCCGAAGGTCGAGCATGCCGAGTTGATATCGATCCCCGGGGCGTCGATGCCCATGAAGCCGGCGATCCGGGCCGCCTCGGAGGGGATCGCCATATCCGGATAGCAGCCGCCGGCGATGACCATGCCGATCTGGTCCCGCTTGATGCCGGCGCGCTGCAGGGCCATGTCAGCAGCGGCGGCGGCGGTCTGGCGGCTGTCGAGTTCGGCTGCCTCCTGCGCCTGGCGCGGATCCTGGTTCTTCGTCTGGCGGATGTAGTCCAGCGGCAACACCGTATGACGCGTGTGAATGCCGACCCGCTCGAGAATCCACGCCTCGGTGGTGCCGATGTCGAGGTCTTCAAGGAACGCGTTGTCGATGATGTTGTCGGGATGGAAGTGCCCCATGCCATGGATGTATAGAGTTCCCATGCAGATCAGCCGGCGATGTGCTCGCCGCCATCGACACGGATCACCGTGCCGTTGACCCAGCGAGCTTCGTCGGTGCACAGCAGACTGATGAAGTCGGCCACTTCCGCCGCCGTCGTCAGGCGGCCGAAGGGGTTGCGCAGGGCGGCGGCCGCCTTCATGTGGGTGCTGCCCGGAATCAGTCGCAGCGCCGCCGAATCGGTCACCCCTGCCTGCACGACGTTGGCGCGAATCCCGTAAGGTGCGTATTCCAGCGCGATCGCCCGGGATACCGACTCGAGGGCGCATTTGGCGGCAGCAACGGCGGCGTAACCACGCAGGGCCACTTCGTTGCCTTCACTCGTCATGGACAGCACACGGGCGTCATCGGCAAACAGACCCGCAGCAAACACCGCGTGGGTCCACGTCGCCAGGCTTGTGCCCATGCTGTAGATGGTGCGGGCGAAGTCCTCGTCTTCCAGGCGGACACCGGCGGCGTATGTCGGTGCCGGCGCCAGCGTTGCCAGCGCCCCGACACTGGTTTCATCACCGGCGTCAAAGACGGCCTGCAGGGCGGTGGTAAGCTGCTCGGCCCCAATGCCAAGTTGTCTGGCCAACAACTCGCGGGCACGGGCGGCCGCCTCACCGTGAGAAGTGGTATCGAGGGGCGCCAGCAGGCGCAGGTTGCCGAAGGCAATGGAGTGCATCAACATGCGCACGCGGCCGCTGGCCCCCAGACGCTGGCGCAGATCATCGATGACGGTGTTGCGACCCTCGTCCGACAAGGCGTCGAGATTGTGCGCGATGAAGTCGCCGCCACTGGTGCGAATGGAGGCGCTGATCTCCTCAAACCCGGGCTCAATGGCCTGCATCGCACCCCGCCGGTCGCGATGTACGATGGCGATGGACATGCCATGGCGGGCGAGTTTCTTTGCCGTCGCCAGGCCGAAACCACTGGAGCCACCAAGGATCAGGGCCCACTGCTGGCTGTCGAAACGCATACTCAAGGAAGGTAGCTCCGTCGCCGGGGGGACTCGATGCGCCTCAGAGCGCCACGAATTGGCTAAAAGTGTGGTCGATCCCGGTGACTGTCAAAGGCGGATGCTACGCTAGCGCCGGGCGGCGCCGGGGAAGTCGTCAGACCTTGAAGCGCCTGTGGCGACCGAGGAACTCGTCTTCCTCTTCCTCTTCGTGCTTTTTCGCGCCTTCTGCCAGTTGCTTGCGCTCCAGATCGAGGCGCATCTGGGTAAGGTCCTCGTGGTAGTTGCTCAACCGATCATGCACGGGCCGCAGCATGGCAACCTCGGACTGCAATTGAGCAATGGTCGCTTCCTTGGTGGAGATCTCGTGGCGCACCTTCGCCAGAGCCTTCTCAGCCCGCGACATGGTGTGGTCGAGTTTCCGCCTGTCCGGCACAAAGCTGACCACAACACTGACACCAAAAGCGGCAGAGGCTGCCACAAGAAGGCAGGAGATGACGGGGGTGGAGAACAGCAGTTCGACCATACTTGATACAATACCGGAGACACCGATGACTCGGTATCCGTACTAGTACGTACCGAGAAAACGGGAGGCACCCGCGCCGGGCGCCTCCCGTCTGAAGCAATGGCAAGAAAATGCAGCTATTTGCGGGCGATCAGATCGTCGACCACCGCCGGATCGGCAAGGGTGCTCGTGTCGCCAATGGTGCCCATATCATTGTCGGCGATCTTGCGCAGGATGCGACGCATGATCTTGCCTGAGCGGGTCTTGGGCAGTCCCGGAGCCCAGTGGATGACGTCGGGCATGGCAATCGGGCCGATGACGGTACGCACCTGTTTTTTCAACTCTTCCTTCAGCTCGTCGCTGTATTCCTCCCCGGCATTGAGGGTTACGTAGGCGTAGATGCCCTGGCCCTTCACCTCGTGCGCGAAGCCGACAACGGCGGCCTCGGCAACCTTTGGGTGCAGCACCAGGGCGCTCTCGACCTCGGCAGTACCCATGCGATGGCCGGAAACGTTGATGACATCGTCGACACGGCCGGTAATCCAGTAGTAGCCGTCCTCGTCACGTCGGCATCCGTCGCCGGTGAAATAGTAGCCCTTGTACTGCTGGAAGTAGGTCTCTTCAAAACGCTTGTGATCACCGTAAATGGTGCGCATCT
>JAQCJA010000055.1 GCA_027593305.1 bacterium | reverse complement strand
CGGGAGTTTGCCCGGGATTTCCTCGTGGGTGTGACGGCGCTGCGCCTGGGCACGATCGCCGCACAGGACGAGGTCATCGGCCAGGCGCCGGATCTGAGCTGGCTGGACCCGCGTGATGCGGTGCGGGCCTTTCAGGGGGCCCTGACACAAATGACGTCGCAGCACAGCGCCGACAACCCCAACTGGTCCCGACGCTGGCAACTGTTCCACGTGTGTGCGACACCGCCCCATCCGAAGTATGTAAGTGATCGCGCCGGGCAGGTTTTTCAGGCGCAGCACAGCTTCGGCGAAGCGTGGGCGGCGGCAGGGGACCTGGCGCCCGTGAAGCGGCCCTGGGCGCAGCAGATCCCGGCGCCCGCGCCCGCAGCAACACCTGCCACGGCAAAGAAGAAGGTGCTCTTTCTCGGTGCCTCCGGTATGATCGGCCCCTTCCTCACGCCCGGTCTGGTCCCGCACTATGACCTGACCCTTGCAGATGTGAAGCCCCATCCGGATGGCACCCCCATCGATACGGTCGATGTCACCAGCTATGAGCAGGTGCTGGCCGCAGCCAGAGGCCATGATGCGATCATGAACTACACGGTGGTGCGCAACGATGCCGATCTGAGTTTCCACGTCAACGTGCGCGGCGCATGGCACGTGATGCGGGCGGCGGCGGCGCTGGGCATCCGCAAAGTGCTGCACAGCGGCCCCGAGTATGTGCGGCCCTACTACGATCACGCCTTTGACATCGACAATCCGCCGGATGCACCGGGCACGGGCTGGTACTCCACGACCAAGATGCTGAGCCGCGAGATCTGCCGGATCTTTGCGCGCACCTACGGCATCGTTACGCCCTGTTACCTGTTCAACGGCTTGAGTGCGGCACCGACGGAGCCGATCACGGGCAAGGACTTCGCCCCCTTCAACATCGTCTGGGACGACCTGCAGCACGCCTGTCGCCTGGCCCTCGAGATCGACTCGTTGCCTGACAACTACGAAGAGTTCAACCTGCACAGCCATCTGGGGCAGGGGAAGTTTTCCATCGAACGGGCGCGCCGCATCCTGGGCTACGAACCGACGCAGGACTGGACCCGCTTCTACCGTCGACCCACCTGAGGGCTGGGTGCGGGACTAGAGCACACCCAGGCCGCGGAGAAAACCGCCAAGCTCTTCCATCTGTGCATCCGTCAGGCTGTGGTAGGGTGGGGGACGCCACCGCCCGGCAATACCGACCAGCTCCAGGATGCCGTGTACGGCGGCATCGAAGCCACCTTCGACACCAAGGATGTAGTCGAAGAAGGGCATGTCGATGTCGCGGATGACGGCCTGTGCCGCCGCCAGATCACCCGCCACGATCGCCTGCCAGTACCGGTGCGCCGTGGGCGGATGGAAGGAGAGGAAACTCGACAGGTAGCCATCACAGCCATAGGGGTGGGCATTCATGTGGTTCTGCTTCTGACCGCCGGACCAGACCGCCCAGCGATCGTACACGAGCAGCCCCATCTTGCGGGCAAACTCGCCGCAGAAGTCGTCCTTGATGGCGACGACACCCTCGACCTGATCCAGCGTCTGGCGCCGACAGCGCGGGCCGAAATCGGCGCCCCGCGCCAGGAAGATGCCGGTGACCAGCATGATGGGGATGTGCTCGGCGATGGCGGCGTAGTGACGGGTCAGGCCATCCACCGTGCTGGAGCCCCCCCAATCGGGGGGCAGCACCATGAGCACATCGGCTCCGGCGCCGGCGGCAAAGCGGGCAAACTCCACGGACTGCCGCGTGTGGTAGTAGCGATCGGCGGCGACAACGAGGGCGCGGCCCGCGACATGGTCGACGGTGACCTGCGTGACCTCGGTGATCTCATCATCTGACAGGGCGATGTAATGGCTGTCCCCGGCGGTGAGCACAATGGCGCCACTGCCGGCGTCGATATCGAAGTCGATCATGCGACGCAGACCGGCCAGATCGACGGCGCCATCCCGCTGAAAGGGTGTACGAATTGTTGCGATGGGCCCCGTCAGTGCCTGCCGGACCCGGGCGCGATCGATCCTGGGGGATACCATCGCGCTTACTGCTGGCTGCCCGTGAGTTCGGTGCGGCCCGGTCGGTGCGGAGGCGCGTAGAGGACCTGCTCCTCGTGGGTGGGATCGGTGATGGGGCACTGTTGCGGCGCCGAACCCCAGGCCATGAAGCCCGGCGAAAACTTGAACAGGATGGAGCGCCGCTCGCGGTCGGTGGGCTGCCAGGGCAGGGTGCCATGCACGAGGGCTTCGTTGAAGAACACGACGGAGCCGGCACCGGCCACGACCTGATGCACGCAGCCCCAGTCCTGCTCCAGACGCAGGACTTCGATGGCGGGACGGTAGTTGGCCTTGTGGCTGCCGGGGATGCAGGCGAAGCCGCCGTCGCCAGGCCGCACATCGGTAAGCTGCCAGGCAGCGACGCAAAGACCCGCCTGCATGCGACCGTGCTGGAATGTGTGGTACTGGCTCGGGTCAAAGCTCATGCCACCATGCAGCCGATGCCCCTCGGTGCCGTGCTGCATGCGGATCAGACCCGGGCCGTGGTCGAGGCGGAAGCCGGTTCCCAGGATCTCATTGAAGACATCGATGACCCGTGGATGGGTGAACATGCGGCGGAAGGGATCACACCACGGGGGCTCGAAAGTGAGGGGATTCTGCTGGAACTCGCCGCGGCCCTGAGCACCCTTCAACCGTGCCGAATCCTCTGCCAGGCCGGGCTCGCGGTTGCTGATCCGATCCGCATGGTGCTCGATGGCGCCATTGGCGGCGGTGACTTCGTCGGTCGTGAGGACATTCTCCAGCACGAGGTAGCCGTTGAGGTCGAAGAGGAACTTTTCTTTGTCGTTCATGGGATATGCCTGTTGTCGTATCAGTTCGTGATGCCCGGGCTTCGGGCAAGCTCGGTCTGGTGCACAACGAAAAGGCCGGGGTGAAGCAGGGCAAGGTCGGGGTGGCCCGAACATTCGCGTCGTGCCGGGCCTTTGACGAGATTGCTCTGCCTCAATGCCACCCATGAGGAGATCTGACGTGACGGATGAGATGGCCTACGCCCTTGCCAGTGAGGGCTTCCGTGAGGTGTTCTGGGGCACGCGCCACAGCGACATCCCCTGGGAGTGGTCCAATGACGGCTTCGGACAGATGTGCTACGTGCGCGGCGATGAGGAGTTCGAGGTCTTCGGCATCCGTGCCCAGGCACTGACATACACCTTCCGCAACCTCACGTTCTACGGGGTGCGCAGCGACTTCGCGGGGACCAAACAGAACGGTGCCGCTGAGGCGGCCCTGCGGGTCCAGTACCTGCCACTGGCGCCAGTGCAGGAAAGGGGAGAGGGGCAGCTGTCCTGGCAGACAGCACAATCCTCGGTCTGGCTCACTCCGGCATCGGAGGAAACAGATGGCACCATCTTCCTGTGGGGGCGCCACCGGATGTACGCTGACGATGTGGATCGGCCGATCTACCACGCCCTGCCGCCGGCGCTCAACACCTGGCCGGGACGATACCAGCCCCGCACCTATGTCTGCTACCGCGCCTCCGGGCCGATCCGCATCGATGGCAAGCTCGACGAGAAGGCCTGGCGGGACGCGCAGTGGAGCCAGCTGTTCGAGGATCACCAGGCGCCCTACGCACCGTCGCCGTGGAAGACGACGCGCTTCAAGATGCTCTACGACGACGAGTTTCTCTATTTCGGCGCCCAGATGCAGGAGGAGAATGTCTGGGGTAGGCTGAGTGAGCGGGACTGTGTCATCTACCACGACAACGACTTCGAGGTCTTCCTCGACGCCACTGCTGATGGCGTCGGCTACTACGAGTTCGAGATGAACGCCCTCAACACCGTGTGGGACATGTTCCACGAGACCGACTACCACCGGGCGTCGGCACTGCACACACTCTACGACGTGACCGGGCTGCGGCACGCCGTCGACGTGCAGGGCACGCTCAACTGCCACCATGACGAGGACGTCGGCTGGACGGTGGAAGTGCGCTGGCCGCTGACCTCGTTGCTGGAGCGCAACGACAGGGTGAAGCTGCCCATTGAGCGCGGCGACATGTGGCGTCTGAATTTCAGTCGGGTCCAGTACATGCACATCTACGACCGGCTGGTGCCGGCGATGGTGCCCAAGAGCCCCTGTGAGGACTGGATCTGGCAGTCGACGGGCACGGGGGATCTGCACAATCCGGAGATGTGGGGCAAGGTCCTGTTTTCGGACCGGCCGGCAGGTACCGTTGTCGACGGGGAGCTGGAGAGGGGCTTCGCCCTGCTGGCGGAGCCCGCCCGGACCGGTGATGGGGAAGCGGACATGATCCTGCTGCCAGCCTGCACCTTTACCATGGGCCCGGACCCCACCGATGCGGCCCGCAGCCCGGCACACGAGGTGCCGGTGGAAGCCATGTGGATGGACCGCTGCCCGGTGACGGTCGCCCAGTACACGGTCTTCCTCAACGCCGGAGGCCACGACAAACACTACTCCACCTGGATGCGCATCCCCGAGCACTGTGGCATCCGGCGACTGGGACCGGGGCAGTACGAGTGCGTCGCGGGTCGCGAGGCGTATCCCGTGGTCTACGTCACCGTCGAAGGCGCCGCAGCCTACGCCGCCCACAACGGCAAGCAGTTGCCCTCGGAGGCGCAATGGGAGCGTGCCGCGCGCGGCGAGGATGGACGGATCTATGCCTGGGGGAACCAGCCCATCGACCCATCCTACGCCAACTACGACTTTCATTACGGTGGCACCACCGTGGTCGGCTCCTTTCCCCGGGGAGCCACGCCCGAGGGCATCCTAGATCTGACGGGCAACGTCAAGGAGATCACGACCTCACTCTTCGAACCGTATCCCGGTGGCGAACCGATGATCTACCTGGGGATGCGGGAGCCCTTCATCTACGAGACCATCACCAGGCTGCCCGTCATGCGCGGCGGTGCCTGGACCAAGCAGCAGGCCTGTATGGCGGCGGCCTACCGCGATGCCCACGGCAGTCTGAATCTCGGCTTTCGCTGCATTCGAAGCGCCTGATGTGGAATTTCCGACGGACGACACATGAGCCATCCGGTTCCGGTGGGCGTGTGATGGCCGAAACAGATTGCAGCTTGTCCTTGCGCTAGAACTCCTGTATCGCGATCCTTTCGCGGTAAGAATTGATCATCCGTTCCATCAGTGCAGCCCCGTGCCCGACCGGGCAACGTCGGCCGACCACATCCCGAAAGGACTTATCCATGGCCCAAAGCACGGCCGCAGTAAAGGCCCGCAGCAAGACGCAGATCTGTGACGACATCGCAGCTGCCACCGATCTCACCCGCCGCCAGGTATCAGCCGTATTCGATGCGATGGCAGGCCTCATGAAGAAGGATCTCAGCAGCCGCGGTCCCGGCTCGTTCACCATTCCCGGTCTCATGAAGATCGTCAAGGTCAGCAAGCCCAAGCGTCCGGCAAAGAAGCACGTCCCCAACCCCTTCCGTCCGGGTGAGTTCATGGACGTCGCCGCCAAGCCCGCTTCCAACGCGGTCAAGGTTCGTCCGCTCAAGGGTCTCAAGGACATGGTGTAAGAAGTCGAAGCAGAATGGGTCCGGTGTTGAGCGACGGTTCGCTCGCGTCGGCGATCCAGCCTGTTTCTGAGTATGAGCCGCTGGGCCCTCGGGCCTGGCGGTTTTTTTTCTGTGCCGGGGGAGCCGGCGGCTGGGTGGTTGACGGGGAGCACAGAGTGCGTCTTGATTGCGTTTGGCAAGTTGCCAAGTCCAACATGCAACTGACGAGCTTCGACGGTGGATCGAGGCTGGAACAGCGGTTCGCCGGGCTGGCTCGCACTACGCCGGTAACAAGCGATCCAGACCATGGAGGACCGATGCCAGGCAAACGTCCTGCGAGCAGGATTGAGACATTCCATCCCTTCCGGTGGTCGCACTTCAATGCGCGCATGATATGCAGGCCCCGTGGGTGGATACCCTGAGCACCTTGCGTACGCGTGGGACCACGTGGGTGAGGATTTCACGTTGCTGCGTTCCGCCCTCAACCACGACGACCGGGCAATAAGCATGAGACTCATTGCCGTGACACTGTTCCTGTATCTCGCTGGCAGTGCGAGCCGGGGATGTACCACGACGAACTCTAGCCGTTCTTTTTCGACTTCGCGCGTTCCCATCGCACGGTGTTTTATGCTCAGCGCGGCAATGGGCGCTCGCTCATGTCTTCTGTGCTGTGCACAACCCGGGCCATGCGGATGGCAGAAGGCGTGCTGTTTCACGACGGGTCCCGGATCGATGACTACATGGCGGCGGCAGCCTTCGATTCGACTGCGGCGAGAAACGCGGTAGCCCTGAACGATCTGGCGCGCGGAAGCAAGCTGAACATACACGTTCAGGATCGACTATCGCCGGCTGCCACTTCGCCGACGAGATGTACCGACATGAGAATCCTCCGAACTGCCGAAGCTTTGCCGACACCCTAAAAACCGGGAATCCCGCGAGCATCATCGCCTTCAATCCGGTTGTCGTTGTTCCGGTTGTCTGCCATACGCAACATGAGGACTACACAGCCGGGGAAACGGCCGCCGCATGGCCCGAGTGCCCGGGAGCCTGGGTTGACAGCAGCGGGCACAAGGCACGGTACCACATCCTCAGCTGCCTCGGACCCTCATGGTGCAAAGGCGAGCCGCGGTTCCCGGATGAACTGGTCATTGGCTACACGAAGCACGTCACGACCAAAGGTGGTGTGATCACATGGGACGTGCCGATCCAGAAGAACGGATTGATTCCACAGCCGTTTCTCAGACAACTCGGGGCACTGCTACCGGCATTACGGCCAAATGGGTGAGCGGTCGCACCTGCTGGTAACGCCATTGGCGCTTTCCCGGAGGTGGCTCCGCCCGCAGATCAACCCAGCGTCGTATGAGATAGAAAATGACGAACGAGTATCACAGTACCCCTCCCTGGTGCTGTCACCCGTGGAGATGGAGTACCTCTCGAACGTGAAAGGAAAGCGCGTCTGCGTACTCGGCAGTGGCGACAACCAGGTGGTCTTTGCCCTCGCCGGGCTTGGCGCACACGTCACGTCGGTGGATATCGCGCAGGGTCCAACTGGACGTCGCGTCACGACGCGCACAGGAGTTGGAACTATCCGTATCCTTTGTCCGCGCTGCTGTGACAGATCTCGCCCAGTTCACGGATGGCTTCAACCTGGTCTATACAGGTGGACATGTCGCCGTGTGGGTGTCGGACCTGCAGCGCTTCTACGCAGAGGCGGGCCGAATCCTTCGTGCAGATGGCTACCTGATCGTCGCCGAATACCACCCTTCCCGCAGGATATGGAAGGATTCATCGGAACGATGGGAGAGCGGCACATCCTACTATGAGCGTGCCCCTTCAGATACGACTCGGATGACAACATTCTGGGACTCGAGCCGGGTGATCTGACATCCTATGAATTCCATTGGCGGGTTTCCGACTACATCATCGCAGTCTGCCAGGCAGGTTGCCAGGTGGTAACGACGGATGAGTTTGGCGAGGATGTCGCAGACTGGGAGGGTGCCCCACTGCATGGACTACCTGAGTTTCTCTTGATTGTCTCCCGGAAGATCCTCAATGAGGGATCTCAGAAAGGGCACTACAAGCCATCATGAACGAAGACCAACAGCCGAACCTGCCGCCGATGGGTGCACAGGATTTCTCCGCAGCGCAGGACTGGCCCGGGTATTTCGGCGCCGTCCTCGGGAAGGGGGCACGCGAGACTCTGGTCGCCGCCCTGGATTCGTTTGCCCGGGAGGGATTGGCCCAGGGCTTCGCCGTCGACCTGGCTGCCGGCGAGGGGCGGGACACGCTGGAGTTGCTCAGGCGGGGCTGGCGGGTGCTGGCCACGGATGGTCACCCCGAGGCATTCACGCACCTATGGCCACGGGTACCAGAAGCGTCGAAGCCGCTGTTGACGACGCTTGAGGCGACCTTTGCCGAGACGCAGGTCCCCGAGTGTGATCTGCTGAACGCGAGTTATGCCGTGCCCTTCTGCCCGCCGCAGCATTACCCGGAGCTCTGGCGGCGGACCGTTGCGGCGATTCGTCCGGGTGGCCGGTTCGCCGGGCAGTTCTTCGGGACCCGCGACTCCTGGGCTTCGCTCCCGGGTCGCACCCACCACTCTCAGGAGGAGGTGGTACGGTTGTTGGCGGGTTTTGAGATCGAGATGATGGACGAAGAGGAAATGGATGATACGCCCGAGGTGCGCAATCCCAAGCACTGGCAGTTGTTTCATGTGGTGGCGAGAAAGCTTTGAAGCTTTCGAGGATCTCGAGGAGTACCGAGTGCAGCACGCGGCATGGGCTCACGTAGCGAACGCTATCCCCAGAGCACCCGATGCAGGTCCTCGGGTGTCGCCATGGGAATGGTGTTGCGCAGATCCTTCAAGGTGAGAAACTCATGCACCAGACAGTAACGGGTGAGACTATCTGTGACAGCCGCTGTCGCAGGCAGGCCATAAGATGCCAGCAGTGCCTGTGACAATTCGGGCACGCCGAGAGTGTAGTCCACGAGGATGGCGACGAAGTCGTAGAACGGATGGCCGATGCGGGCGTCGCCAAAGTCGATGAGTCCCGATACCGACCATGTACCGTGGTGCTGCCGCAGCAGGAAGTGATCCAGCGTCAGATCCGCGTGCAGCAGGACTGGCTCGTACGGCGGTTCTGCAAAACCTGCCAGCTGTGCCTGGATCCAGCTTCGCCAAGGTTCTTCGGCGCTGTGGTGGTTGTCGGCGTTGTGCAGACGTTGGGCGAGAAAACCCGGCCAATTTTGGTCGAGAGCGGTTGCCAGATCCTGATCGTGCAGACGCCGCAGCAGCGCCCCGATCTGCTGCATCAGACCCCGACGCACGTCCAGTGTCAGATCCGGCCAGACGGCTGCCGCTGGTGTGCCGGCAACAGGAGTCAGCAGCAGATAGGGCCAGCCCGGCAGCCCGTCCTGTGCCAGTTCTCCCTGTTCCAGGATTTGCGGTGTGGGCAGATCGCGTATCGACAGCAGTGCCGCCCGTTCCGCCTGAAAGTCTTCCGGCCACATGGGACAGAAGAGCTTGATGACGACGCCATCCACGTCATAGACGAGGTGGGTGCCGAGGGTCAGGCGGCGAGGCACCCCGGTCAATCCGTGACGGCTGGTGATGGCCTCCAGCGCGGGGCGCCAACTGTGTTCGTGTGCAAACCGCGCCCGATACTCGTCCTTCGTCCGGACGACCGGCAGCTGCATAGCCTCCGTGCCAAGCAAGAGTGGATGTCCGACATTGGACAGGCACAACCTGAGTTCCGTTGACGAAGATATCCCAGAGAGCCATCCTATGCACCGTCGAATCCTCACCCTTGTCCTGCTGCTGTTCGCCACCGTGGCACCGCATGCGGCGCAGGTCAATATCGAAACCTACCGTGGCAAGTCAGGCCTTGCCGGTGCGGCACGCTTCTCAGTGAGCAGTGACATCGGCAATGTGGACGTCGTGCGCTCCGATGGCGCCGGCACTCTGACACTGGACCACAGGAAGGGCGCGATGCTGATCGTGCTGCGTGGCGCTGCCGGCTTCCTCGGTGGCAAGCGTTACGCCAACAGCGGCGTCGTGCATCTGCGCTACACCTGGAAAGCCACCAACCTGGTGCATCCCGAGGTCTTTGTGCAGGGAGACTACGACCGCTCCCGGCGCCTCGACGCACGCTCCCTGTTCGGCGTCGGCGGCCGCTGGAACCTGCTGCGCACCGAAGGCCAGACGCTGGCCGTGGGCAGCGCCATCATGTGGGAGCGGGAGCGTCTGGATGTGCTGCCGGGTGATCCGCACGACGACCGTACGTCGACGATGCGACTGAGCACGTACATCAATCTGTTCGCAGCGACCAAACGGGGCGTGGCCCTGTCGACGACGGCCTACTACCAGCCGGCCCTGGCCGACTTCTCCGATGCACGGCTGTTGGGAACCGTGCAACTGACAACTCCGATCATCGGCCCCCTGGAGCAGACGACGGTCGTCGACTTCCGTATCGATCGTGATGCCCCTATGGGTGTGAAGGATACCGATGTGCGGTTGTCGGCGAATTTTGGTGTGAAATTCGGCGGCTGACAGGCTGCAGGACTGTCACAACCGGGCGCGAACGGCGGCGGCAACGGCGCTGGCACAGGCCTGTTTTCCCGCTTCGCTCAGGTGCAACTGGTCGTCGCTGAGCAGAGCGTCACAGTCGGCGGCGATGACGGCATGCAACTCGTTGACGGGGATCTTGCGGTCGGCCATGACGATCCGCGCCGCCGCGTTGTAGCTGTCGATCTCTTCGTTGCGCCAGGACCATGTGTCGTTGCGGAAGGGGCGCAGTGGATGCACGGGTGTGTTGGTGGCGAAGACGACGCTTGTGCCGACGGCGCCCAGGTGCTGGCAGATGAAACCTAGGTTGCCGGTGTAGACATCGAGGGGCATCTGCACCGGGGCCCGGTTGGGGTTGTGACCGATATCGTGCAGGCCATTATTCCAGTGCACGACGGCGGGATCCGGGAACTCCGCAAGCCAGCGACCGAGGGAGGCCAGCGTGAACAGGCTGAACTGGCAGTTTTCCGCCGGTCCCCAGACCTCGTGGCCCTCGGCGGCCAGTTCCTCGGCCACAAGTGCCTGGTAACTCATCCGGATCGAATCGCCCAACAGCATGACTCTCGACATGATCTGTCCCTGCTCCTTGTCTGAGGTGAGATTGCGCAACATAAGTTCCGCAACGCGTCGGCGCTGCGGCTCACCACATCGCTTATCATTGTTGCACTCAAGAAGAGGAACATGAAACCATGGCTGACGTTGAACTGACGAACATTCTCATGAACCTGGAACTGTTTGATGGTCTCCAGCAGAAACAGGCAGAAAGCCTCGCCAGAGCCTGCACGGAACGGGTGCTGGCTCCGGGTGAAGTCCTGTGCGAGGTGGGAACCGTCGATGACCGGCTCATGGTATTTCTCGCGGGCAAGCTGCGGATCGAGTCCGAAGAGGGTGTGCTGCTGTCAGAAATAGCGGAAGTGCGGATCCTGGGCGAGATGGGTGTCCTCATCGGCCAGACGCGCAGCTCCCGTGTTGTCGCCGACGAGCAGTCGCGGATCCTGGAGTTGACGGGGGAAGCGCTCCAGGTACTGGTGGACGAGACGCCGGACATAGCGCAACGCATGCTGGCCAATCTCTGCGCCCTGCTCTACACCCGGTTGCATGGTGCCAACGAGAAGATCGGCGAACTGCGTGCTGATCGTGACCGCCTGCAGGCACGTGTAGATGAGCTTGCGGGTTGAGGGGCAGATGAGATGAAGCGTTGTCTGCTGGTCGGCCTGGTACTGAGTCTGATGGTGGTCGCCGGCTGCGGCGATCCCTGCGCCTCAACGGAGAGCGAGGCGATCCTCGCCCGGGCGGCCGCCGAAGAGGGTGCGATACGGACCGCGTCCGGCCTGGTGTTCTGCCAGCTGCGTGCCGGTAACGGGCCACGTCCGACACTGGCAAACCGGGTGCAGGTGCACTACATCGGCCGCTTTGCCGATGGTACCGAATTCGACAACTCGTACAGGCGCCGTGGACCCTCCTCGTTCCAGTTGGATGAAGTCATCCCCGGGTGGACGGAAGGGCTGCAGCTGCTCAACGGCGGGGGCAAGGCAAAGCTGACGATTCCTGCAGCGCTGGCCTATGGTAAGAAGGGCAAGAAGGGCTCGATCCCACCGTGTACGACGCTGATCTTTGAAGTCGAACTGCTGGGCATCTACGACCAGTGACCCAAGCGGGACTTTGAGTCCTGAGGAGATGGACTGTGCCGGATCACGCAGAGCGGGAAGTCATCACCGTTCGTGGTGTCATTGCCCCCGCTCAGATGGGCATTACGCAGACCCACGAACACCTGCAGCTGGATGCCATGGACCACTACGGTGGGTACGGTTTCGTCATCGATGATGAGGAACTCGTCATCGATGAGCTGCGGCCTTTCACGCAGGCGGGCGGGCAGACCATCTGTGATGTGACGGTGGACGAGATCGGTCGCAATCCTGCGGCGCTGGCGCGGATCTCCGCCGCATCCGGTGTACACGTCGTCATGGGCTCCGGGTGGTACCGGGAATTCGGCTATCCGCAACAGGTGCAGCAGCGCACGAGCAACCAGCTTGCGGACATCCTCGTGCGTGACATCGAAGAGGGCGTCGGTGACAGTGGCATCCGCGCCGGCTTCATCGGCGAGATCGGCACGGGTCGGCACTACGTGAAACCGGCTGAGGAACGGGTGTTCCGCGCGGCGGCGCTGGCGCAGGCGCGCACCGGTGTTGTGATCTCCACACATACGACCCGCTGGGGGACCCTGGCGCAGGAGCAGATCGGTATGCTGCGGGAGTTCGGTGCCGATCTGTCCCGGGTCATCATTGGCCATCTGGGGGACCGACGCGGGGTCCATCACCTGCTGCCCATCGCCGAGCAGGGCGTCTACGTCGAAGTCGACAACATCGGCTACCTGGATTACCAGCCGGAAGACGTGCGCGCCGACAATGTTGCCGCCCTCGTGCGCGAAGGCTTCGTTGAGCAGGTCCTGCTGTCGGAGGACATCTGCATGCTCGAACATCTCAAAGCCCATGGCGGCAAGGGCTTCGGCTATCTGCTCGAGATCTTCATACCCATGCTGCGGGAGCGGGGCGTGGAACAGGCCGACATCGACATGATGCTGATCACCAATCCCGCCCGTGCTTTCTCACGCGCCATCGGCACAGGTGGATCGTGATCAGCCGGCTGTGCACCCGGCGGCGGGGCGTGTCTTGCCCGCCAGATACGTCCGCAGGTAACTGAAACCCACAAGCCGCTTGTGGTCTTCGTCCCAGAGGCGATAGCCGAGGGCGCGCAGGCTCGAGCGCAGCGTCACGTGGTTGACATCCTGGAACATGGGGTTGGCTTCGTGGCATTCCTGCAGCTTGTAGTTCGGGATCCGCGGGCTCAGATGGTGAATGTGGTGGAAGCCGATGTTGCCACTGAACCACTGCAGTACGCGCGGCAGTTTGTAGAACGACGACCCCTCAAGAGCATGCCGCACGTAGCTCCATTCCTGGTGGCGTTCCCAGTAGGTATTCTCGAACTGGTGCTGCACGTAGAACAGCCAGATGCCGGCCGAACCGGCGAGGAACAGAACTGGCAGCTGAATCATCAGGTACGCCTTGAAGCCGATGGTCAGACTGGCAACAACGATGATGGCTGCCAGAGCCAGATTCGTGCGGATGGCGCTCCAGCGAATACGCGGCGTGTCACTCGGCAGCCACAGGCGGTAGTGGACTACGAAGAGGTAGAGGGGGCCCACACCAAAGAGGAACAACGGGTTGCGATAGACCCGGTAGATGAAACGCTTCCACATGGGCATCGACACATACTCGGCGACGGTCACCGTCCAGACATCACCCGTGCCACGATTGTCGAGATCCCCGGCGTGGGCATGGTGGCTGGCGTGACGGTTGCTCCAGTAGTACGACGGCATGTAGGTCAGCAGGGCGGTAACGAAGCCCAGACCCCGGTTGGCTCTGTGGGACTTGAAGAACGAACCGTGACCACAATCGTGGAAGATGATGAAATTTCTTGTCAGGAATCCGGCGGCAGGAATGGCCAGTGCCAGAGTGATCCAGTAGGACACACTCAGGGACCAGTACATCAGGCACAACAGGGCGAAGTACGGGAGCAGGGTGTCGGCAATCTGCCGGAGGCTGCGTGGCAGACTGGGAGTTTCGAACCGGGCGACGGCACTACGCCAGGCGCGTCGGCCCTCTTTTGACTCTGGGGAAGGCGTTTCTCGAGCCATCTTCCTCTTTTTCCGGGTGCAAGTGTCGCACTGATGGTGAGTTATTTGGTCAAATGTCGGTTTTACCCCCGCATGGCGCCAGTGGGACGGACCGGCCCGCAATATCGACAAATCCCGGCGCAGGCGCGAACACGATCAGAGGAACCGTTGCAGCATGTGTGCATGGGCCAGCTTCGGGGCAAGACCAACCGACCCTTCATGCTCCAGCGACCAGGACGTCCCGACAAGGCCGTCGACGAAGGCGGCCGCAGCCAGTGTAGCCTGTGGGCAGTCCAGCAGGCCACTGAGAATCTCCAGGCGTTGCCGCAGCAGATGTGCGTGCTCGTCAATTGCCGCTGCTTCGGGCAATCGGTTGTTGAGAAATCGCGCCGCCTGACAGGGGCGCGGACCAATCACCCCTTTCGGATCGATGGCGAGCCAACCACGTCTGCATCGAGCAGGATGTTCTCGTGATGCAGGTCGCCGTGCAGCAGGATCTCTCCGTCGGCGTCGGCTAGCAATCGGCTAAGCAGGTCTTCGGCGACAACCATGAGCGCCTCCGGCATGAGACCGATGAACTGAGGCGCGGTACGATTTTGCACAATGACCCTGGCCATCTGGTCCGCCAGGCGAGGCATCGTGTGTCTGTCGGGCACCCGCACCGGCAAAGCACGCAGAACCTGTCCCGCATGCCGTGTTTGCGCCGCCTCGTCGCCGGTCTCCCATAACATCGTGCCAGGGTGCACTCGTTCCATGAGGATCGCTGCCAGATCGCGGTCGGCATCGATCAAGCGTGCGGCGCCGTAGCCATCATAGGCACGCAGCGCCTCCATTTCGGTGAACAGGTCAGCGTGCGCTACGCCGACCTTCAGGGCTACGGATGAACCTTCGGCGTTCGTCGTGAACTCGATGTAGTTCATGCTCACGAAGGGTGCTGGCACACCCTTTGTCCCAGAACACTCGTGGGACCTTTTCCTGCAACTGTCGTGGCAGGTTCATGGCATTTCCTGGTTGGCTGGATTCACCCATCACCCATACACTCCGGACAACCTATTTTCCTCGGAGATACACACATGAAACGTTTCCTCGTTGCAGTCCTTGTGGCGGCATTCGCCTGCACTGCTGTACCTGCATCGGCGACGCCCATCGAAGTGTCGCTCGTTCCGCCGCTGCAGATTGCCGGTGCTGGCTCGTCGGTCAAGGGCCTGCGCCTGGTACTGATCTACGGCGAGAATGCCGACGTCTCCGGGCTCGACCTGGGACTGGTGAGCAAGACCTCGGGAAATCAGGTCGGCCTGCAGTGGGGGCTCGTGCATCTCAATGATGGCAACTTCAAAGGCCTGCAGGACGGTTTCTACAACCGCGTCT
>JAQCJA010000054.1 GCA_027593305.1 bacterium | reverse complement strand
GGGGGAGGGGTCGGTCCTTGGTGGTCTCGGGGACCTGCTCAACGGCGACAACAGGTGAGCGGCAGCAGACGCTACAGTCTGTATGTCCTGGCCTCCGCCGTTGCCAGTGCGGCGGGCATCATCACCACTGAGATCCTGCTTGGATTCTACGCCCTGCCCGCACTAGATGTAGTGATCCCGGCCAATATCATCGGCGGGGTGTTGCTGTTGTCGGTCGCCGTGGTTCAGGGCAAACGTGGGTGGTGGGGCTGGCCGGCGAGCGACTGGTTGCGGCTGCTGGCGGCGGCAGCGGCGACGTTTGCCCTGGCCTTCGTTCTGCTCTACGAGGCGATTGGCCGCATCGGCTCGAGCAAGGTAACCCTGCTGGGCCGACTGGAGGTCATCTTCATCGTCGGTCTGTCCGTCCTCTTCCTCGGGGAGCGCTGGACTGTGCGCCACTGGATCGCCAGCGGTCTGGCTCTTGCCGGTGCTGCCCTCGTCAACTTTGACCCCGCAGCCCTCGACCTGCAGATCGGTCCGGGGGAGATCCTGAGCCTGCTGGCGGCGCTGGTCTTTTCCGTCGGCATCGTTGTGCTCAAATCCCTGGTCGATCGTCAGGACGGCATGCTCGTCACCGGCTTCGGACTGTTGCTGGGTGCGGCGTTGCTCACGCCATTTGCGCTGTACCAGAACACGGACTTCACGGCGTTGCGTGATGCCGGTGGCTGGACGGCGCTGACCCTGCTGCTGCGCGGGCTGTTTCTGGGGATCGCCTGGGTGAGTTACAACGTGGCGATGAAACACCTGGGGGCGGCACGCTGCACGGTGATGTTTCTCACCATCGTCGTCTTCACCGTCGCCATGCAACTGCTGCTCCACGCGCTGGCACCCGGCCTCGGCCTGCGGGTTCCGGGGAATCTGCTCACCGCCCTTGTGGGCGGCACCATCATCGGCGTCGCGGTTTTCTTGCTGCAGCGGCAGCCGTGATCACCGGCAGTTCGATGAAACTGGCCGCCCCTGGCGCATGATGGATCCGCTGGGTCGCCGGAATGAAGTCTTCCGGGTGCGCCCAGGCGATATTGTCGACGAAGGTCTGCGGGTTGCGATCACACAGCGGAAACCACGAGCTCTGGATCTGTACCAGCAGGCGATGCCCGGCCAGGAACGTGTGGTTGACATGGGGCATGGGGATGCGGTAGGGCAGCACTTCGTCGGCGGGAATCGGCCGCGCCGTGGTGAAACTCTCGCGGTAGCGGCCGCGCAGAATGTCAGCGGAGATCATCAGCTGATAGCCGCCAAGCTCCGGCTGTGCTGGAACTTCGTCGGGATACAGATCGATGAGCTTGACGACCCAGTCGGCATCCGTGCCGGTGGTAGAGGCAAACAGCGTCGCCATTACCGCACCGGCAAGGGTCAGGGGATCCCGCAGAGGCGCACTGACAAAGACGAGAACGTCCGTGCGGTCGGCAAAGGGTCGTTGGTCATCCACCAGCCAGCGGCGCCAGGTGGACCCGGAGCCGCCAAAGGACGGTACGATGGGACGCACGCGGTACGGCACAGGTTTGGCCGGGTCGGAGACGTACTCCGTACTGCAGGTCCCGCCAGCCGACGGCGCGGCAAAACTCAACCCGCCATCCGGTTGCAGATAGAGACGTCCGGCATCCGGTGCTGGCTTGTGCTGCTGTTTCGGTGGCCACGCGTCGTAGGTCCGCCAGGCATTGGCGCCCGTCTCGAAGGCCAGCACCGCGGGCAACGGCGTCGCCGGCTCCACGCCCTTCAGGTGCAGGTCCCAGAAGGGCTGGAGCAGGCCCTGACGAAACTGCAGGGACGTGTCGGCCCCCCAGCGCATGCTGCCAAGTTCGGAGCCGTCTCCCGTCGACTGCCCGTGGCACCACGGTCCGATCGCCAGATGGGTCCGGGTGCCGGTTCGATCGCGCCGGGCCATCGCCGCATGGCTCAGCATGGGACCGTAGAGATCCTCCTGGTCGAAAAGGCTGTGGACGGTGAGCACGGGGACCTTGCGCGGCGCTTTTGCCAGCAGCTCCTGCAGCGCCTGGTCCTGCCAGTATTCGTCGTAGGCGGCATGCTCCAGCAGCCGGTTCCAGGCCGGAAGTTTATCGGCACCGTAACGCCGGCCCAGTTCACCGATGGAACCGGCTTCGAGCACGGCGGTGTAGAAATCATGATAGCCCCAGGGGATGCCCTGGCTGGCGTTGTTGCTGGCGGTCTGCCGGTAGACATACTCGAGCATCACCGTGCGGAAGGCGCCGTGGCGGTAGAAGTCGTCGCCCAGCCAGCAGTCGACCATGGAGTTGATGGGCACGGCAGCTTTTAATGCCGGGTGCGGGTCCAGCAGTGCCATCAGCGTCAGGAAGCCGTCGTACGATACCCCGGTAATACCGACGCGGCCATTGTTGCCCGGAACGTTGGCCAGCAGCCAGTCGATCGTGTCGGCGGCGTCCGTCACCTGATCGATCGTGCCGGAATTGAAGGGGCCTCGTGTCGGCATGGTCATGACGTACTGCCCTTTGGAGCCGAATCGACCGCGCACATCCTGATACACGCGGATGTAGCCATCCCGCACCAACGCCTCGTCCGCCGGCGGCAGAGCCATGGCAATGTCCGGGCTCTCGACGCGGGTCGCGCGTTTGGCCGCGCTGTACGGGGTGCGCGTAAAGATGATGGGCATCCGGCCATCAACATCGTGTGGGATCATGACGATGGTGAACAGCTTGATACCATCACGCATGGGTACCATCACCTGCATGCGTGTGTGATTGAAACCCTGCGTCGGCTTGCGGAAGCGACGGGGAACATCACTGCTGCGGGACAGGTCGTTGGTCTTGTGCGATTTTGCCATGAGAGCAGGTCCCCGGGACTGATACGGGAGGGAAAGAAGACGGTTGCTGGCAGAAGGCCAGAGGCTCGCGTGCCGTCGCAGCCACAGGTTGTGTGAGGAAGATAGGATTGTGCTCTGCCGCTACCAACCAACGGGCTACCCTCGTGTGCAGGCAAGGATCGTTGTATCCTCTCGGCTCCAACTGTGCCACGCCATCTGAAAGGACCTCGCCGTGCAACAAACAGATGCTGCCGCTGCCCTGACCATCACCCCCTTTCTGACCGACAGAGCGGCCGGCAACCAGAACGCCCATGGGAATATCTATCAGGCCATCGGGGTGGAACCCATCATCAACTGTCGGGGCACATTCACCATCATTGGCGGTTCGGTCGAGAGACCTGAAGTCCTGCAGGCGATGGAGGCCGCCGCTGGCTACTTCGTGCAGTACGACGAGCTGGCCGCCGCCGTCGGGCAGAAGCTGGCACACATCACCGGCGCCGAATGGGGACTGATCGCCTCCGGTTGTGCTGCGGGCATCCGCCACGTCACCACCGCCTGCGTTACGGGAGGCAATCCGGAGAAGCTGGTGCGCATTCCGAACCTGTCGGGCTTCGACAAGACCCAGGTCATCATCCCCAGATCCTCCCGCAATGTCTACGACCACGCGGTGCGCAACGTCGGCGTCGAGATCGTCATGGTGGATACGCCCCAGCAGCTGGAGCAGGCCATCAACCCGAAGACGGCGATGATCTACTTCGTCACCGGGCGCGCCGCCGATGCCGATCAGCCGCTGTCGCTGGAAACGATGGCGGCCATCGCGGCGCCCTGGGGCGTGCCGATCCTGGCCGATGCCGCCGCCGAGAACCTGACGCTGCCGCCGGTGCATCTGGCACGCGGGGCGACGGTTGTCGCCTACAGCGGCGGTAAAGCGCTGTGTGGTCCCCAGTGTGCCGGGCTGGTCCTGGGCCGCAAGGACCTGCTGATATCGGCGTGGCAGGCCAGTGCTCCGCACCACGGCCCTGGGCGGGACGACAAGATCGGCAAGGAGGAGATCATGGGGATGCTGGCCGCCGTCGAGGCCTGGGTCACCCGCGACCACGAGCAGGAGTGGCACAACTGGCTGGCCATACTCGATGACATCGCACGGCACGTGGCCCCCATCACCGGCGTAACGACGCAGGTCGCCGAACCTGCCAGCCTCAACAACCGGGCGCCGAGTCTCAGCATTGGCTGGGACCCCGAGGTGCTGCACATCACCGGGGAGGAGGTGGCGGAAGACTTCGCCAGAAAGAGTCCCAGAATCGCCGTGGGCAGTGCGGATGATGACGACAGCGCCAGCATTCGGATCACTCCGAGTCAGATGCAGCCCGGCAATGCGCAGGTCGTGGCCGAACGGGTACGTGCCATTCTGACGCAGAAGCGCACGCCGCGGTCCAAAAACATGGAACCTGCCGGGGTCGACCTCAGCGGACCCTGGGATCTGACGATTGAGTACTCCACCAGCACCAGCCACCATCGTCTGCTGCTGGCGCAGGATGGCAACTGGATCGATGGTGTGCATGAGAGCGACTTCTCCACGCAGGACATCCGCGGCACCATCGAGGGAAACCGAGTCAGGCTGCGCAGCGCCGCAAGTCAGCCGGGAGACCTGGTCCCCTTCCTGTTTTCCGGTACCTGGGCGGCCGACGCCACCACCGACGCCACCACCGACGCCATCACGGGCTCGATCCACCTGGGCGAATACCTGACGGCTACCTTCGCCGCCCACCGGTGCCAGCGGCAGCGCCCGCGCCGACCCATCACGATCCCGGGCGGACCGCCGCTGGCGACATAAGCGACACGACCACCGCAGACACCGGGCCAACCCTGTTGCAAAATCCATGAACGACACCTGGCTGTTTGTCGACGATCATCACGTCCTCTACCGCTCCGGTACAAAGCGGGTGTTCCACGCGCCTGTACGCCATGCTGCCAATCCGCTGGTGGCGGCCACCGAACCGTGGGAGACGGCACTGGCCTGGAACAGCATTTACTGCAATCCCGAAACAGGCCGCTACCAGTTGTGGTACCAATCCTACATTGGCAATCGGCTACAGGACCGCCGCTATGGTTGCGTTGTCTGTTATGCCGAATCCGATGATGGCATCCATTTCCGCAAACCTGATCTCGACCTGTTTGCCTTTGGCGCTTGTGCCCGGACCAACATCGTGCTGCTGGGCAGTGGCGGGCATTCCTTTCGCTATTGCTGCAGTGTGCTCGTCGATGTCGATGAGCCCGACAGGGCCCGGCGTTACCGCATGGCCTATTTCGACTGGACCGAGACGGATACCGGCCAGCGACCCGGACTGTGTGTGGCCTTCTCTGCCGATGGCATCCACTGGATGAAACACGACCAGGCGCCGCTGCTGCCGATCGCCTATGGGAGCAGCGGCGACGAAGTACCTCTGACGACGGACACGGACCGTGCCTGGGCGGTGCCGTTGTCGATGAGTGATGCTGCGGATGTGTTTTTCGATCCGCTGCACCACGTCTACGCCTGGTATGGCAAGATGTGGATTGATGGACCGGACGGTCGCATGGCCTGGAAACATGCCATGGGGCGCACTGAGAGTCCCGATTTTCTCGACTGGTCGATCCCGGAACTCGTCTGTGCCCCGGACGATGATGACCCGCCCCATGTCGAGTTCCACACGACGCCTGTCTTTTTCCACGCCGGTGTCTACATCTGCCTCAACCAGATCCTGGATCGTGGTGTCGGTGGCGGCGTGATCGACGTGGAACTGATGCTCAGCCGCGACGGCCGCAACTGGCAGCGGCCCTGCCGTGACGAGTTCTTTCTGCCCCGCGGCCCTGCGGGGGCCTTTGATGGCGGCTCGATCTTCACCAACTCCACACCGGTGTTTCTGCAGCAGGAGATGCGCTTCTACTACGGGGGTTACTCTGCCGGCGCCACCTCCGGTGATGACGACCGGCATGTCAGCGGGATTGGTCTGGCAACGCTGCGGCGCGATCGTTTCGCCGGCCTGGCACCCCTGGCGCTGACAGATCTGTCGACGCAGCGACAACCCGTTCACGGTGTGGGCCAGGTGACGCTGCGAAAAATGTCGGTCACCGGGTTGCGGGGCCTGGAACTCAACGCCGACGCCGGATCGGGGTGTGTGCGTGTCGAGTTGCTGGATGCCGGGGGCCGTCGCGTACCGGGCTACACACTGCAGGAGGCGGTGCCCATTCGTGGAGATTGCCTGCGGCACCCGGTGACCTGGCAGCACCGGCCGTTGCAGGACCTGCAGGGTGAGTTCATGCTGCGCCTGCATCTGCAACAGGCGACGGTTTATGCGCTGCACCGGATCCATACCTAGACCCAGGTGGTTCGCGCCCTGCCTCGTCGACTGAATCACCACCAGGCGTACCCGTAGCTGTCAACAATCACCTTGAGGGCTCCGCCGCCAACCGGTATCTTTGAGGATTCTCAGGCATTCTCCCTCCGCACAGTACCGGTCGCCCATGTCGCGCAATCTCATCGCCCTGCAGAACAAGTTTCTCGGTGAAGGCCAGACGGTTTACGACGAACTGGTCCGCCTGCACCAGCGACAGGGCTTCGTCAGCGACGATGACATTGGGCAACTGGCCGAGACCTTCAGCCTGCCGCCTTCATTAGTGCGTGCCACGGCGAAATTCTACGATGAATTGTCGCAGGATCGGCCCGCACAGCACGCACTGAAAATCTGCAATGGCGAGGCCTGTCGCGCCGCTGGCTGTGATGCCGTCCTCGACCACTGCCGTAGCGTGCTTGGCATCGACCCGGGAGAGGTCTCGGCTACGGGTACGCGCCTGGAACATGTGGCCTGCCTGGGTTATTGTGGTCTGGGACCCAACGCCATGATCGATGATGTGCCCGTAAGCCTTGCCGCCCATGGCGCGCTCGACGCGGTGCTGGCATACGTGCAGGGCGGCAGCGAACACGGCCTGCACGAGCCGACCAACGTGGTGCACGTGCCGCAGGCAGAGCAGCCTGTGGTGGTTCTGCGCCACATGGGTCACGACGTGACCGACCTCGAGTCGGCGCGCGACCGGGGCATCTACTCGGCTCTGCGCAAGGCTCGTGGCATGGCGCCGCAGGCGGTGATCGACGAGATCAAGTCCAGCCAGTTGCGCGGTCGCGGGGGTGCCGGCTTTCCCACGGGGACCAAATTGCAGACCGTGCGCGACAGTGAGGCCCCCGATGGATCCGGGCGACGTTTCGTCGTCGTCAACTTCGACGAGGGGGATGCGGGCTCCTACATCGACAAGGAACTCATCGAACGCGATCCGCACTCGCAGATCGAAGGCATCCTCATCGCCGCACACGCCACGGGTGCACAACACGCCTACATCTACGCTCGCGCCGAATACCCGAGGGCCCGACAGATCCTGACGGCAGCCGTCACCCAGGCGCGCGAGGCGGGACTGCTGGCTGGTTGTGAGATCTCGGTGGTGCGTGGACAGGGCGCCTACATCTGTGGCGAGGAGACGAGCCTGCTGCGGTCGTTGGAGGGTCTGCCCGCACTGGTCAGTATTCGGCCCCCCTTTCCGGCCCAGGAAGGTCTGTGGCGCTGCCCGACAGCGGTCAACAATGTCGAGACGCTGCACACGCTCCCCTGGATCATCGAACATGGCGGCGCCGCCTATGCCGGCATCGGCAGGCAAACCTCACGTGGCACCAAGGTGCTGAGTCTCAACAGCCGCGTACAGAATCCCGGGATCTATGAGGTCGCCCTCGGCACAACGCTGCGTCAGGTCATCTTCGACCTGGCTGGTGGCATGGCCGACGGGCAGACGTTCAAGGCGGTACAGGTCGGCGGGCCCCTCGGCGGTCTGCTGCCCGAGTCACTGCTGGACACACCCCTCGAATTCGAGGCGATGGCCGCCGCCGGCGGTCTGCTCGGTCACGGTGGGATCGTCGTCTACTCGCAGCAGGACGATCTGGTCAAGATCGGGCGTGGCCTGTTTCACTTCTGTGCGGTGGAGAGTTGCGGCAAGTGTTTTCCCTGCCGCATCGGTGCCGTGCGTGGTACGGAGCTGTTCGATCAGATGATCGAGGATGGTGTCACCGATCAACGTCTGGCCCTGCTGGGCGACCTGTGCGAAACGATGAAGTACGGCAGCCTCTGCGCCATGGGGGGCATGACGCCGGCGCCGATCGAGTCCATCGTCGAGCACTTCCCTGAAGAGCTGGCCCGCTATCGCCGCACCGGCGGCGACGTGGCCGACTAGCGGAGTCTGTGCAGATATGTCGCTGATTCAGCGTTCCAAACATGCGATGAAGGAAGACGTTGGCACCGCCGTCGAGGCCGGCGAAGCGATCCTGCGGGAACGGCTGAAGGCGGCCCAGATCGCCCCGCAACGGGTCACGGTCAGCGTCGACGGCCAACCTGTCGAGATCCCAGCAGGAAGTACGGTGCTTGAGGCGCTCAAGTCCGTGGGCAAGTCGGTACCGACATTGTGTTTTTCGGAGCGCATGAAACCCTACGGCGCCTGCCGTACGTGCCTGATCGAGGTCGAAGGGCGCAAGCCGGTTGCCTCGTGTCACACGCCGGTCATGGATGGCGCTGCGTACAAAACGTCGTCGCCGCTGCTCAGCCGCCTGCGCCGCAATATCACCGAACTCATCGTTTCCGATCATCCCCTCGAGTGCCTCGACTGCACCGCCAATGGCCGCTGTGAACTGCAGACACTGGCGCAACAAGTGGGACTGCGCACGCCGCGGTACGAGAATCCACGCAAGCACAACCCGCCTGATGATGACTCCCATCCGTTCATCAAAGTTGAGATGGACAAGTGCATCGGTTGTGCCCGGTGCGTGCGCGCCTGCGACGAGGTGCAGGGCTCCTTCATCCTGCAGATGCAGGGCCGCGGCTACGATACGAAGGTGATCGCCGGCAATGACACCGGCTTCGAACAAGCCAACTGTGTCAGCTGTGGTCAGTGTGTATTTGAATGTCCCGTCGCCGCCCTCGAAGAGCCGGGGACCCGCAATTTCGGCCTGCCCGATGCGACGACGACGACGACATGTTCCTATTGTGGCGTCGGTTGCAGCCTCGATGTGAACACGAAGGACGGCCAGGTCGTCAACATCACGCCGTCAAAGGCGGGCTCAGCCAACCATGGCCACACCTGCGTCAAGGGTCGTTTCGCCCATCAGTTTGCCCATTCCCCTGACCGTCTGCGCACGCCACTGATCAAGGAGAATGGCAGCTTCCGTGAAGCCAGTTGGGACGAGGCCCTCGACCTGGTGGCGCGGCGACTGGGCGGCCTCGTCGACGTATATGGTCCGGATGCCGTCAGTGTGATCTCTTCCTCCCGCTGCACCAATGAAGAGAACTACCTGATGCAGAAGCTGACACGCGTGGCGCTGCGGACCAACTCCATCGACAACTGTTCCCGCGTCTGTCACTCACCCTCCGCCTACGCGCTGGGTCAGGCACTGGGCACGGGTGCCGGCACCAACAGCTTTCAGGATGTTTTTGCCTCGGACGTGATCATGATCGTTGGTGCCAACCCCACGGAGGCCCATCCCGTATTCGGCGCCATGATCAAGCAGGCCGTACTGGCAGGCTGCAAGTTGATCGTGCTGGATCCGCGCAACACCGAGCTGGCCCACCTGGCCGACGTGCACATCCCCCTGCGACCCGGTTCAAACGTTGCCGTCGTCAACGCCATGCAGCGGGAGCTGATCAACAATGGGCACGTGGACGCCGACTTTGTCGAACGTTGCGCCGAGGGCCTCGACGAAGTGCGCGCGACGGTTGCCGATTGCACGCCGGAGTGGGCGGCAGAAATTGCTGCCGTTGATGCGGACCTGATCCGCCAGGCGGCGGCGCTCTACGCAGCGGGCTCTGCCTGTCAGATCCTCTGGGGTCTCGGTGTCACCGAAGCCGGGCACGGCTCCAACACCGTCTTTGGCCTCATCAACATGGCCGTCATGACGGGCAACATCGGTCGTCCCGGTGCCGGTACGTGCCCGATCCGCGGGCAGAACAATGTGCAGGGCGCCAGCGATGTGGGGGCCTTGCCGAATGTGTTCTCCGACTATCGCTCCGTCACCGACCCACAAGCCCGTGCCGAACACGCCGCCACCTGGGGGGTCGAGCCGCCCGACAACGCCGGTCTGCGCATCCCGGACATGTTCGACGCCGCCCATGCGGGCACGTTGAAGGGGATGTACATCCTGGCAGAGGATGTCGCCCAGTCCGATCCGGATACGACACACGTCGTCGGCGCCCTGCAAAAGCTGGACTTTCTGGTGGTGCAGGAAATATTCATGAACCCGACGGCGGAACTGGCCGATGTCGTGCTGCCCGGCACAACTTTTCTGGAGAAGAACGGCACCTTCGTCAATTCCGACCGTCGCATTCAGCGGGTACGTCCCGCCATCGAGCCACTCGAAGGCACCCGCGTCGACGGTGACATCATTCACGAGATCGCGCGCCGGATGGGCGTGGATCTCGGCTTCGCTGATGCTGGCGGCAAGATCGACGCCAGCAGGGTCATGACGGAACTGGCCAGCCTCAGCCCGGCGTGGCGGGGCATCAGTTATGCGCGCCTGGAGGAACACGGGTTTCTGCAGTGGCCCTGTGTCGACGCCGACGATCCAGGGACTGAGATCGTCCACCTGGACGGCAAGTTCCTCCGTGGCAAGGCGCGTTTGACGGCAACACCCTGGCAGGAGCCGGGTGAACTGCCCGATGAAGAGTATCCGTGGATGTTGACGACGGGTCGGCAGTTGTTCCATTACAACGTGGGTACCATGACGCGCCGTACCGACCTGGCCAAACTTGACAAGGCCAAGCAAGAAACCCTGCGCATGCACCCCGGCGACGCCAGGCAGATCGGCGTCTGGAGCGGTGACATGGTGGAGGTGGAAAGCCGTCGCGGCAAGGTCGCCGTGCGCGCCGAAGTCACCCGGGCCAGTAACAAGGGCACCGTATTCATGACCTTCCACTTCCCTGAGTCGCGGACGAATCTGCTCATCGGCAACGCGGTCGACGAATTCACCGGCTGCCCCGAGTACAAGGTCTGCGCCGTGAAGCTGACCAAGGTCGGCGACGGTGACGGCAGCGGTGTCGCCGCCGGCTAGGGCGAGTCTCTAGGCTTTGATGGCGCCGCCAAGACGGAGCGTGTGAATCTCGAAGGGATGGAAGGCGACGGTGACGGTTCCTGCGGCGCAGTCCACGGGCGCCAGAGCCACTTCCATCATGTCGCACAGCTGCACGGAGTCGCAAGGTGTATCCAGCCGGATCCGGGCCGACGTTGTGCGCCCGGCATTTTCGTAAAGCCGGACGATCCAGTCACCACTGGCATCCGCGGCGGCCTTCACCGCTTCGATGACGACATTGTCCACATCCACCGTGAACCAGCTGCGGTCTGCCGGTGCGGTGCCGCCCCCGGTAAGGGGTTGCAGGCGCAGGGGCACATTCAGTTCGTAGCCGGCGCGAGCCACACCACCTGACACGACATCACCGGGGTGCACCAGCAGGCTGTAGGTGAACTCGTGTTCGCACTGGTCGGTGAAGTGGCCGTGTGGCGCACCGGGGGCTACCTGGTCGTCGTCGACGAGGCGCGGACCCGGGTGCGGTACCGAGCGGATCAGGTTCAGATCCAGCACATGGTCCTTCACCCGATACCCGTACTTGCAGTCGTTGAGCAGGGCCACGCCGAAGTCGGGCTGTGACAGATCCGCCCACTTGTGCGCCGCCACTTCATCACGGGCCAGATCCCAGGTTGTGTTGCGATGTGTGGTCCGCTGGATGTGGCCGAACTGAATGTCAAAGGTGGCCCGATCGGCCTGCACAGCCACGGGAAAGCGTACGCGCAGCATGGACCTGCATTCGCGCCACGTAGCCGTCGTGTGAAAGTCGAGGCGCGCCGATCCGGCTATAAGGATGACCCGTTGCCGCAGCTGCGAGGCGCCGAGGGTGAAGCTCTGTTCGAGGATGGCGTGCGGTCCATCCACGCGCGCCTCCACGGTTGTTCGTTGCATGGGCCGCGGTGTGCTTTCGGCATAGTCCATGGGGAAGTCCCAGGCATCACCGAGATCCTCGAAGACGACCAGGTCATTGCCTCGTTCCCCTGTGGGGATGACTTCTCGTTGCGTGGCTTTACTGACCATCGAGGTGACCTGACCGTTGTCGTCAAAGACCACTCGCAGGCAGTCGTTTTCCAGCAGGTGGGCCGTCGCCTGCAGAGGCGGCGGTGTTGTTGCCGACGCCTCGACGACGAGGTATCCCATGGGAGGTACCGTCGCCTGCGTCCACTGGCCGTCGGCCAACGGCAGCCACTGCCGACGTTCCCACGACAGGCTGTTGTACACCAGTACGGCGGCGGCACTCCCCTGGACACGGCCGGCCAACGCCTGCAGTCGCGCCTCGATCAGTGTCTCCACCTCGGTCAGCAGGGCGGCGTAGCGTGGCACCGATTCGTCGTACACCCGTTTGATCGACGACCCCGGCAGGATGTCGTGGAACTGATAGAGCAGGACTTCCTTCCAGATCTCCTCGAGTCGATCTGCCGGGTAGGGGATGTCGGCATCGCGCTGCGCCACGACGGCCAGCAGTTCCAGGTCACGCAGGGCCAGTTCCAGTTTGCGGTTGTAGCGTTTGCTGGCCGCCTGTGTTGTCAGGGTGCCCTGATGACGCTCCAGATACAACTCCCCCACCCATTCGGGGAAGTCCTCGGCAGCCTGGCGCCAGGCGTCGAAGAAGGCACCTGCCGATTCCGGCTGCACCGGGCTGAGGCCCTCCAGATTGCGGATTCGTGCCAGTCGTTCCAGATGCTCCTCTCCCGGGCCACCGCCGCCATCACCGATGCCGAAGACCATCAGCGCATGGGCGGAGACATCCTTGTCACGATAGTTGGTCTCGATGCGACGCACGGATCGCGGCAGGGCCGGACCGTTGTAGGTGTCTTCGGCAAACATGTGGGTCGCCACCTGCGAGCCGTCGATGCCCTGCCAGCGGAAGGAGTGGTGCGGAAACTTGTTGATCAGACTCCAGGACAGCTTCTGCGTGGCGAAGGTGTCGACACCCGCCTTGCGCAGGATCTGTGGCAGGGCGCCGGAGTAACCGAATACATCGGGCAGCCACAGGTAGGTGGAGTCCGTGCCAAACTCCCTCTGCCAGAAACGGCGCCCCAGCAGGATCTGGCGGATCAGCGCTTCGCCACCGGAGACGTTGGTATCGGCCTCCACCCACATGCATCCCTGCGTCTCGATCCGACCTGCCCGTACGGCGGCCCGAATTCTGCCGAAGAGCGCCGGGTAGTGATCCTTCATCCATTGGAAGTACTGCGTCTGGCTGGCGCCGAAAACGTAATCCGGGTAGCGCTCGCCCAGGGCCAGT
Organism: bacterium; assembly: GCA_027593305.1. GTDB lineage: Bacteria > Latescibacterota > UBA2968 > UBA8231 > UBA8231 > UBA8231. Next base: position 1,978 of record JAQCJA010000054.1, on the reverse strand, counting down.
GCGGTGGCGAAGGTGCGCGCGCCTTTGCGAATCGTTTCGCGCAGCGGCCACAGCCAGGCCAGATCCATGTGTGCGTGGCCCACGGCGCTGATCCGCAGGGATGGATCCCCGCCGCGGCGTTGCAGGTGTGGCGCCAGCAATGTACGTCCTGCAGCGGTAATGGCAGCGACACCTTGCTTGCGGGCCTCCGGCGACGCCAGCAACTGGCTGACCTGCGTCAGGGCGCGCCGTAACTGATGACAGCGGGGTGACTCGGCCGGCAGTACGCCAAGCAGGTCGAGCAGTACTTCAAAGTCATAGTAGAGCGCCAGGATCTGCGCATCACATGTTGCCAGGCGGGCTTCGTGGAGCGTGCCGTTTCCCTGCAGGTTGCCGAACAGATCATTGCAACCGGCATCGGCCCAGACCTCGACAATGCCCTGCGTCGTTTCGGGACAGGGCAACACACGCTTGCCCGGTCGCCCCAGGCTGTAGTCGAACGTGGAGGAGACCGTCGTCAGGCCGCGCACGGGCTCGCCACTGGCATCAACGACACACATCTCGCCGTGCACATCCAGCAGCAGCACAAGGGGCGTGTTGTGGTGACTCTCGGGCACTGTGCCACGGAAGCGAAACCAGGCACAATCGAATAGTGCACCCCAGGTGTCACCCATCGTCAGCGTCAGCGCTTCACCGGCGGTCCGCTGATCGAAGGGCACGGGTTCGGCCGTACGCCAGGCGTGGACCTGCAGATCCACCACGGGTGTGTAGATCGCCGCCTCGAGACGCTGCAAAGTGCGCTGCAACTGGCCGGCTGTGTGGGCGGTGAAACGCGGCATTGGAGATACATCCCTGTTGGAGTGGTAGCGGAGAAGATACAGGCCGGGCCCGCCCCCTGACGGGGACGGGCCTGCGGTGCCTGCGGCAGGTGGAGGCAGATCAGCGGAAGATCAACACCTGGCCGGCGATGGCCTGCACCGGATACGACTCTCGCACGGGGCCGACGAAAGACACCTGCACCTGCCGACCGGGCGTCAGATCGGCCAGCGTCGGCGGCGCCAACGTCTCGCCGTCAAAAGAGATCTCCGTGGCGGCGACGATCTCGACCCAGGCGACATCGTAGACCGTGTCCGTGCCGACGGTTCCCTGGATGAGCAGGCGCACCAGCACACCGGTGCTGCTGGCTTCTGGGGAAGTCTCTACTTGGGCGATGGCGCCGCGGATGTCTGCCAGCACGTAGGGGCTGTCGATGATGATGGCGGTCTGGGCACCTTCACCGGCGAAGGGTTTGCCGAAGATGGACTCCAGGGCGCCGATGATGTCGGCATCAGCCCCGACGTAGAGTGCCAGAAATGTGCTGCGCGCAAAAAACCTGGGTGGCGCGATCCAGCGGACCGATGTTGTGCCGAGCGTTGTGCCATCGGCAGATACCTGGGCTGCATCCTGCTGCAGCGCGTCTGTCGTTGCATAGGAGAAGACCCGCACGTCCTGGCCGTTGATGGTGATGATGTGCGCCGCGGGGAAAAAGAAGCTCTGCTCCAGCGATTGCCCCTGGTAGGTGGCCTCGACGCCGAGTTCGGCCACCTGCTCAACCAGAGCTTCGATGGACGCAACCGGCGTCGCCGGGTTCGGTTCACCCGGGGCGATGGTGGATGTCTTGTCACCCTCTTCACCGTTGCTGCCTCCGTTGCTGCCACCGTCAGCCAGCGGCAAGCCATCGTCGGTCGTTTGGACGGCGGCTGTCGGTGCATGACTGTCGCCGCAACCGGCCAGCAGCAGCACCATCGTGGCTGCCGCCAGCAGGGGACAGAGTTGACGCAGAAGGGAGAAGTTCATGGCTGCCTCAATGAGTGAAGAGGTCTGTGCAAGCACCTGTTGAACACCAGATGGGGGCGTCGGTGTCACTCCGCCTGGGCGACACCCGGCAACGGCAGCCGATCAGTACAGCAGAAGGGTCAGACCGTGCAGAACGGGCACACCATCAACGATCAGTGCGAAC